>JBJMGL010000071.1:0-15784 GCA_045807985.1 Bryobacteraceae bacterium | reverse complement strand
TGATGGTCGCTTCCAGCGCGCCGCTCGACCAGTATATTGTCGAGCATCCCGACTACTTCTTTGGGCGCTCGCCGGAAGAAGCGCACATCAATCCAGATAACCTTGAAATCCTTTTGAGTCACCTGAAGTGCGCTGCTTTTGAGTTGCCGATCCGCGATGGCGAGAAGCTTGGGAAGCACGACCTTGCGCAGGCTTGCCGCTTTCTGGCGGAAGATTGTAAACTGCTGCACCACTCAGGCGATTGCTGGCACTGGGTGAGCGATAGCTATCCGGCTGATACGGTCAGCTTGCGCGCGGTGACCAGCGATAATTTCCTGGTGGTGGATGTCACCGATGATCACCGCATTATCGGCGAGGTGGATTTCCCGTCCGCGCTGACCACCTTGCACGAAAAGGCGATCTATTTACACGATGCGCGGCAGTTCCAGGTGGAGCGCCTTGACTTTGATGGGCGGAAAGCCTTTGTCCGGCAGGTTGATTCCGATTACTTTACCGACGCTATTGTTTACACGCAGGTGAGTGAGCTGGCGCAATTTGGCAGTGGCCTCGCGGCGATTCATCCGGAAGCGCACTCGGCTCATGGTGAAGTTCGGGTGAAGCGTCAGGTTGTTGGATTCAAAAAGATTAAGTTCTATACGCTCGAAAACATTGGAGCAGGCATTCTCTCATTGCCTGAGCAGGAGATGCACACCACGGCATTCTGGCTCCATTTTGACAATGGCTTTTTCCAGGACTTTGAGGGCTATTCCACTGCCGATTTGCAGGATGCGCTTCGCGGACTAGGTAACGTTTTGCAAACCGTGGCCACAGTTCTGCTGTTAAGTGATCCTCGTGATGTTGCTGTTGCGGTTTTGGATGATTCGGCGGAAATGAAGGTCGCCTTTGAGCCGGATGTGGTGCTTTACGATAACTACCCGGGCGGTATCGGCCAGAGTGATCCGCTGTTCCGCCGCAGTAAAGAGTTAATGACCGCAGCTCTTGAGCTTGCGTCCGGTTGTCCTTGTGATGCGGGGTGCCCTAGTTGTGTTGGACCGCATAATGAAATCGGAATGCGCGGCAAGGAAGGCGCGGTTCGCATTTTGCGGAAGATATTGTGACGGAGTGGCGTGATAGGCCGGTTTTACTTGTCTTCTCTGTCTTCCGGGAAGACCGCATGCTCCGGCGGCGGTGGATACAAGTCTTTTAGAAGATTCAGGCGTTTCCTGAGGTAACGGCTGGGAAGTTGGCGTGGTCCGGTTTCGACGTCGATGTCGCAACAGATGCCATGCAGGTATAAGGTTAAAGTATCGATAAAGGACTGCCGCAGGTATTCTTCGAACAGCGGCGTTTCCCGTTTGGTATTGGTTTGGCGCCGGAGCAGATTCTGCTTGGTTTGCCAGCTATCGTCGTCCACTTCGCCATGCACGGAACCGGTTAGTTCTTCACGCAGCAGGGTCTTGTACGCAGCCTTGACATCAGTTGACCAAGTGTCCGCCACGATGCCCGCTAAATGCCGGTACAGCCGGTAGTGATACTCGGCCACGTCCTGCTCCTTGAGGGCGAAGACGAGCACTGTTTCGTTCTCAAAGCTGACCTGCGAAGCCCAGGATTGGCGTCCTTCCGCAGGCCGCTGCTCTACTACGAAGTCTGCTGTCTTTTCAGCCGTGGATGCGCGAGTTTTCTTGCCAAGGGCGCGTTCTCCGGAATGTTCCAGATACGGAACCAGCAAGATGGAAATGCGCGGCAATGTTCCAGCTATGGAAGGCGGGAGGGCGGCAATCGGCTCCTCCAGATACTCCTTTAATACCTCCTCACTCATGGGTGCGGAGGCGCAGAAGTAACCAAAGGTGTTGCTCAGCGGAATCACTTCGCCTTTGAAGCGCTCTGCAAACTGGCCGACACTGACCCGGGAAAGACTGGACAGAGCCTGATTTGCGGGAACCGGCTCTCTTTGACTGGACATCTACTTTTCGACTCGATTCTAGCAGAGCAGATTTGCCGCTTAGCTCGGGAAGGACCAGTCCCAACGTCCTTCCTTCGCTTACAACCAGCTTTCCCGCTGCTAAAATTGAGAGCGTTACCGTGCAGTTTCTGGTCTCCGCAGGCGAAGCATCCGGTGATTTGTATGCTTCGGGAGTTGTCCATTCACTATCAACCCTCTACCCGCACGCGCGTTTTTATGGGTGTGCTGGCCCGAAATTGCAAGCTGCCGGTGTTGAACCTGTTATTGATGCGAGGAACTTGGCGGTAGTCGGTTTGGCGGAAGTGGTCGGGCATCTGCCGCGCATTTACCGCGAGTACCGGAAATTGATCGCCTATGCGAGACAGCAACCGCCTCATGCGGCTCTCCTGACGGATAGCCCTGACTTTCATTTGCGCCTGGCGCGTCACCTGAAAAAAATGGGGGTGCCGGTTTATTATTTGGTTGCTCCGCAGGTCTGGGCGTGGCGTCAGAACCGGATAAAATTGATTCGCAAGCTGGTCAATAAGCTCTTTTGCCTGTTCCCGTTTGAGGAGGCTTGGTTCCGCGAGCGTGGCGTGGATGCAACCTATATAGGGCATCCACTGGCTACGATGGCGCGTACCAGTCTTTCCCGCGATGAGTTCCTGGAGCGGTATCGGCTTCCTCGTGATAAACGGGTGCTTGTTCTTCTGCCGGGAAGCCGTACTGGCGAAGCTTGCCGTCACTTGCCGGTTTTGCTCCAATCGGTGGCGGAACTGCGCGGGCGTTTTGATATTTCCGTCATCTTAGGAACGCCTCGGGGATTTTACCGGGCCGAAGCTTTTGCAAAATTCCGGGAACGGATTGCGTCCTTATCCATCCAAATAATAGAAAACGATACCTGGAATTGCATTGGACATGCTGACCTTGCGCTTGCCGCCAGCGGTACCGTCACGATTGAGGCGGCTATCTTAGGCACTCCCACTGTTACGTTTTATAAAGTGAATCCTTTGACCTGGTCGGCGGGTCGCCGCCTGGTAAAGGTGCCTTTCTTATCTATGGTGAATTTGATCGCTGAGCGCCAAATTGTCCCGGAATTTATCCAGCACGAGATGACACCTTCCCATATCACGAGCGCGGCGGAAGCGTTATTGAACAGTCCCGAGCGGGCCGACCGCATGCGGATGGAACTGGGGCGGGTACGGGCATTACTGACTCGTGAAGGCAATCCTTTTGAACGCGCTGCCAGTCTAATAGATATGGATCTGCACGCGCGAGTATCTGGGTTCAATATCCCTCAGGAGACAATAAAGTAGATGTTGCGCCCTTACAAGTTGAGCGCCCTGTTCCTGATCGCCGGAATCAGCCTGTTTGGGCAGACGAAGCGGCTTAGTCTCGAAGTTCAGAAGTATACGATCGATGCAAAGATCAATCCGCGCACGCAGTCTCTTACAGCGACCGCCAGGATTAGCTTTACGCCGCTCGATAATATCAGCGACGCTACATTCGAACTGAATAGCGCTTTAACCGTATCGAAAGCCGTGAACCAGGCTGGGCAGAATCTAACGATTGCCCGCAATGCACAGGATTTTACCGTGAAGGTTGCATTTGCTAACGGCTTGCCCAAGGGACAGCCCGCGGAAATCGCACTGACCTATGACGGCAAGCTGACAGGCAGTGAAGACTCTCCCGTGTATGGAATTAAATTCGCGGCTCTCCACCCTGATTACGGCTATCTTCTTTATCCGGCACGCTGGTTTCCGGTGAACGGGTATACCGCTAACCGTTTTGCGGCGGATTTGCATATTACTACCCCGTCTGAATATCGCGTCCTGGGCAGTGGCGATTCAAAGACGGATAACGCCGCTAATGGACAGACTCTCTACTCGCTTCATTACGAGAAAGCCAGTTTTCCGGGCAGCATCGCCTTGGTAAAGGGCAATCCGGTCCGGGTTTCCTCCCAGGGCATCAGCACGAACCTCTATTTCCGGGATGCTGAGACTGCCAGCGCGCAAGCATATGGTGATGAAGCTGGAAAGATTATGACATTTCTAACATCCGAGTACGGGCTTGCTCCCCAAGCCAATCTCACGATGGTGGAAACGGAAGCGGGCGCGGTGAACGGTTATTCTGCTCCGGGAATTATTTTTCTGGCTCCCGGTTCTATCACAAAGAAAGTAAATGTGCGCATTCTGAGCAATCAGCTTTCCCGGCAGTGGTGGGGAGGTCTGGTTTCGCCTGTAAACCGCAACCACCTATGGCTGATGAATGGACCGGCACGCTTTTCCGAGCTTCTTTATATGGAGCACAATGGCGGACCGGGCGCGATTGACAGTGACTTAAAGGCAACTTATGTCGAAGCGCTGACAGTGAAAGATCCGCCGGTGCTGCAATCAGCGCGGCTTGAGGATTATTCGCCGGAGTATTGGGCGCTGACGGCTGCCAGGGGTGCGGCCGTTTTGAACATGCTGCGCAATATCGTGGGTGATGCGAACTTCAAAAAGGGCCTAAAAGCGTTTGTCGATAACTACAGCTGGAAATCTGTCAGCAGCGAGGACTTTCGCAAAACCATGGAGCAGGCGTCTAACCAGGAGTTACGATACTTTTTTATCCAATGGCTGGAGTCCAGCGGGTCGCCTGAATTTAAATTGGAGTACACGGTTTTCCGCACTCAAGCCGGTTTCCGCGTAGTTGGCAAGATTAATCAGGATCTTGATACCTTCCGTATGCCGGTTGATCTGCGCATTGAAACGGAAGGCAATCCGGAAGATAAAAAGGTTGAGGTAACAGGCACTTCCTCGGAGTTCAGCGTCGATACATTTGGAAAGCCCAAAAAACTGACGCTTGATCCGAACCACGTTCTTTTGCGTCTGGACCCGAATACCCAAATTGCGGTAGCGATCCGGCGCGGCGAGCAGTTTGTCGAGATCAGTGATTTCTCGAATGCTTTACGTGAGTATGAGAAGGCGCTTGATGTAAATAAGAACAGCTCGCTGGCGCATTACCGGATTGGCGAGCTATTCTTCCGGCAGCGGAATTACCAGCAAGCGGCCAATGAGTTCCGGGCTGCCATTAACGGTGACCTTGATCCCAGATGGACCGAAGCCTGGTCGCACGTCAATTTAGGAAAGATCTTCGATGTCAGCGGACAACGCGACCGTGCTGTGAATGAATATAAACTGGCCATCCGTACCCACGACAACACGAGCGGCGCGCAGGAAGAGGCGGCACGCTATTCCACCAAGCCGTACGAGCAGAAGGATTCCGAAACTTAACTGTTGCCGCCGTAAAGAATTCGGTGGTTTCCCTGTTTGGGAGCAATCCTAATGCTTCCGACATCAAAAATGGTAATATTTGCCTGCGTATCACACTTTTAATGAGGAGATTTAAGACTTTGAATTCGTATTTAGCCGTAACTTTAAAAGCCTGGAGCAGGTGTTAACCTGAAGATGTCCGGGAAAGGGGACATTTTGGACGATAGACTGAAGGAGTTGATGCAGGAACTTGGCAATGCGATTAACGAATCGCTTTCCGATTCGGACCGCATCGCAGGCGCGATTGGCGAGATTAAGCGCGCCGGCTACGACGTCTTTTTAGTCCTGGAAGCGACAATCGGCTTCAACAAACGCGAGGACGGGGAAGATGTTGACGCGGGAGACGAAGCTGAGTCGTCCGTCTCCGTTGAGTCAGATGGCACGATTAATCTCACTTCACAGGATCAAAAGTTTCTGCGAGCTCTCAAGATTTCTATTGAGGATGAGCAGAAGTAGCTGATCCTAAATTCCCAATTCTTTGTAGATCGCATAGGTCTCGTGCACGGTGCGGGCCCAAGTGAACTGGCGTGCTTGCGTGATTCCCTTGTTTCGCAGTTGCTCTCTGAGCTGGGAGCTTTGCATCAGCTGCTTGAGATTTTCTACGATGGCGTCAGTATCCAAGGGATCTACCAGGATTGCTGCAGCAGCGGCAATTTCCGCCAGCGCGGGCCGGTTTGAGGTGAGCACCGGAATTCCGTGCGCCATTGCTTCGAGTACGGGTATACCGAATCCTTCGTCGAGTGATGGAAAAGCGAAGATGCTGGCGCGTGAATACAGCTTTTCCAATTCTTCCGGCGTTACATAACCGGTTACTTCAATCCTGTCCCGCTTCCGGCTGCGGCCGATTTGTTCCATGATCTCCGTTCCTCCGTAACCTCCTGGCGCGCCCGCCAGAATGAGTTTCCAATCCGGACAGTCCGCTGCTTCGAAAGCTTCGAGCAGCCGAGTGACATTTTTACGCACCTGCAATGTGCCGACAAACAGAACAATGTTCTCGCGCTGTACGGAAAAGTCCAGGGAAAGTTGATGAACGCCATGCGGCACCACGCGAATGCGTGAGGTTGGAACCTTCAGCAGATTGTGTACTTGATCCGCTGTGAATTGGGACACGGCGATAATCAGGTCGGAGTTCCGGGCGGCGTGTTTGGCTTGTTCGGTGAAGCGAGCGCGAAACTCCCGTGTGGAGTACTCAGCACTGATAACGAACAGGTCGTGAAAGGTGCAAATTACTGCTGGCGCCAGCCGCCAGTCCGCTCGCTGGTTGAGGGCGTGAAAGAGATGGGGTCCACTGACTGGAAATGGCCACTGGAGCAGACGCGAACGGACATTGGGAAGCTTTGTGCGTTGCCGTTTGCGCCATTGCTTAGGCCGGTAATAATACAGGAATTCATCTTCCGGATAGAGCGCCGGCAAACCCCGCAGTAGTTCCCATGAGTAGATGGCAATTCCGGATGGGTGAGGGTCAACGCTGTAAGTGGCATCGAGAGCGATCCGCACCCTCTCAATCTTACAGGCCGTATTCTTTCAGCTTGCGGTAAAGCGTGGTGCGCCCGATTCCCAGCAGGGCGGCTGCTACCGTCCGGTCGCCCTTGGTATAGTCGATAGCCTGCACGATGGCGCGTTTCTCGACTTCCGCCAGTGGAATAATACTTTGCTTTTCAAATGGACTGCCGAATGAAGATAGAGGGGAGATCGCTGTCTCTCCGCGAGCGGCTTCAAACCTGCGTTGGAGTGATTGGTTCACTACCGTAGAGGGCAGGTCGGCGGGCGCAATCCACGGTCCGGAATTCATGGCCACCATTCGTTGAATGGCATGTTCCAGTTCCCGGATGTTTCCCGGCCAATCGTACTCGCATAACGAGTCCATCACTTCCGTGCTCATCTGATGCCCGTTTCCATAGCGGCTTAAGAAATGCGACACAAGCGCCGGAATATCTTCTTTACGATCACGCAGCGGGGCCAGCCGCAATCGCATCACATTCAAGCGGTAGTAAAGATCCTGGCGAAATCGCCCGGCTTCCACTTCTTTCGCCAGATCACGGTTGGTCGCGGCAACGACCCGGAAATTCGAGCTGCGCTGCGCCAACCCGCCCACGGCACGAAATTCCTTCTCTTGCAGCACGCGCAACAGTTTTTGCTGCATCTCCAGCGGCAGTTCTCCGACTTCGTCAAAGAAAGCGGTTCCACCGTTCGCCGCGTCGAGCAATCCTAACTTCTGGTTGTGCGCTCCAGTAAACGCGCCCTTTGCATAGCCGAAAAGCTCGCTTTCCATCAATGGCCCTACTAGCGAGGAGCAATCCACCACCACAAACGGCCCGCGTGCTTCCGTGTTATGGATGGCGCGCGCGACAACTTCCTTGCCCGTGCCGGTTTCGCCCAGGATGAGAACCGGAAAGCGCGTCTTGCCCATCCTGGCGACAAGCTTATGGATCTGGCGCATCAGGGGCGAGTTTCCTACCAGCGTGGAAAGGGGCGATACATCAAGAGCAATTTGCGGCTTCACGGCAAAAAATATGGCTGCGTAGATGGAGTGGCCAAGCCATCGGAAAATTCTCTATCCCTAACGAGACGGCAGAGTTTGCGACGGTGAGGCGGGCGCAGGAAGGCTTGGCACGGTTTCATCCAGGCGGACCACAAACCCGTTTTTACCTTCGGCCCTCAACTGATCGGCCACACCCTGCGCTCCCGCAATCGACCGCTCCTTTCCAACAAGCACTCGATACAAGGGCACGACCCCTTGTTTGATCGTGAGCTGAGCGGACCCGAACCGCCGCGCATATTCCGTTCGAGCGCGTTCGGCGTTGGCGTAAACGGCAAATGCTCCCGCCTGCACCGTGTAGAAGTCGTTTAATGGAATATCGGCGGACGCCGCGATCACTTCCAGGCGTACCGGTCCGACACCTGGACCGAGCAGGTCGATTTGCCGCGCCGCCGCTTTTGAAAGATCAATAATCCTGCCGTCTACAAACGGCCCACGGTCGATCACCCGCACATCCACCGTTTTACTGTTCTGCAGATTGGTGACGCGCAGCCACGTGTTAAACGGAAGCAGGCGATGCGCGGCGACAAGCGTTTCCATGTCGTAGATTTCGCCGTCGGCTGCCGGCCGGCCATGATACGGAATGCCATACCAACTTGCTGTCCCTGTCTCGGTATGGCCGATACGGACGGGCGCGGATTGTTTCGATGATCCGTTTGCTGTCCTTGATGCCGTGCGCGCCGGTTGTGGTGAAGGAGGTACCCGCGCCATTTTATGTTTTCGCCCACAGGCCGGAAACAAGGCGAGGCATGCTGTCATAGCAGCGATTTGAACTCGATCTTTTTTGAGAAGTGTCATGGGAAACCAGTTATCGCCTGACCAGGGAAAGAGAAGACAAAGATCGGAACGCAGTCATCTATGAGAATACCCGCATTCGCTCACTTTAAGAAGACGCAAGAGTGGCCTCGGGAAGGTAAAACATATTTTGAGGTTACGTTTTGGAACATGGCGGCCTCTGTTTCGCTGTCTCGAAAATCTTATAAGTAATTTTTTACTTGACTTCTCTCGCGAACAACTTTATATATGAATCACAACTGCGATCTGTTGAAGATTGCAAATTTACGTTTAGGAGAATCAATCGATGAAGAACGCAACTAAGAAAGCGCCAGCAAAGAGCACTGCCAAAAAGGCAGCTGCTAAGAAAGCGCCTGCAAAAAAGAAGAAGTAAGTAGAAGACTCCGCGCTAGCGGAAATCTAAAACTTTTATCGCCCTCGGGTTTCCGAGGGCGTTTTTATTTGGTGGGGAGAGAAGGGTAGCTTCCAATAAAAAGCGCCAGTGGTGAAGCCGGCGCCTTTCGTTGTTAGACTGTCTTGATTTTTAGGGAAGAGTGTAGCGCAGATCGATGTAGTAGAGGTTCGTGTGAGTAGATCTTGGCGCCCCGGTCGCAACAGCCCAGGGATTGCGGGTCAAATACGAATATTGATTGATTAACGCCAGCGCGCCGTAGTTTGCGCTCTTCCACAAAGTTTGCGTCAAACCAAATGTGTATTCCTGGATCGTGCGGTTGTCGTTAACGCCAGCAGTGGCGGTGCCATAGCCGATCGGCGTGCGTCCATTCGCATCTAAAGCGATCTGACGGCCGATATAGACACCGCCATAGTAAGCATTGATCAGGGTATTTTTCGTCACGTTCGCTTCAATGCCGTCCACGGTGGAGTAGCTATGGATGGGCGAGATCACGCCGTTTGCGCGAACAATGACATCAGGCGCTAATCCGAAGATGTAACGTCCGCCGCCCTGTCCGAAGAATGTATTGGCGATAATCCGAACATTTTTCGCCACTTCCAGGTTGGCGTTCACTGTGCCGCTGACCGAGGTTGCCGTATTGCTCTGATAAGTCACCGGGGCGCCAACCGGAATCGTATCTTTGAAACTGCGAATGAGCGCGCCCGCTTCCACGTGCATGATCTGGTCCTTGGGTCCCACATGCCCGTCATAAGCGCCTTTGAAGATAATGTCGGGATGCAGGTTCGGCGTATTGTAATTTCCCGCGCCGGTCGCGGCCCCATTGGCAGCAGCCGCATCGTTAAATTGAGGGACCAAGACAGTTGCTAGAGCACTGGGGAAAACAACCGAAGTTGCGGCAGATCCGCCTGAACCGCCAGCGTACTGTTGCGGGTTTTCCAGTGACAGGCCAAGCGCCCAATCATTATTCGGGTGAAAGACCAGGCGGAACTGCGACTGACGCGCCCAAACTAGGCCAGCTTGATAATTCAGGTCCATGTTTTGCGTGTAGAAGATGTCGGAGGGAATCGGGGACAAACCTTTGCGGTTCGGGGTGAACATGCTCCAGTCCTGTCCGCCTAGAATTTCCCACCGGCCCTTTTGGACATCCACGAACACGTTGCGCATACGGAAGGTAGCGGCGCCGTTCGAAACGAAGACGTTCGCCCCCTGATTTCCAAAGAAGTCAGCCTCGAAGTAACCGAGAACTTTTGCGCCGAGAACTTTTGAATCGACCCGGAAGCCGATGCGCGAGTTCTGCGCGCTGAAGTTGTTTTCAGAAAGGTGCGCACTCACTGCCGTGTTGTAAGGAATGCCAGCGAAGTTTGTGCCGAGACCGCTGCCGACGTTTGTTGACCGCCCGAACCAGGTGAAGTCCACAAAACCGAGCGGCGTAAACGTCGAACTGCCAATGCCGATGCCCAGCGGAGATGGATTTTCAGCTTGCAGCTTCTGTCCCGTCCTGCCTGATGCCACCCAACGCGGACGCGCCACGTTGATAGCTGGCGCAATCGGCACCGGGGCATCACCGGATTGATTCGCCACGGTCAACGTGCTGACATGGTTCGTAGCTGTGTCCTTGGCAGCCGTATTTGTGGCGGCAACCGCTTTGTCCAGTAATATTCTTTGTTCCTCAACAGCTTGCTGCAACCGCTTGATCTGCTCTTCCTGTTGCGCAATCCGTTCCCGTAAATTATTGAGATCGTTTGTGCTGACGGGTGTTGAAATCGCCGGATCAGATGACGTTGGCGCCGAGGAGACCGGCGTCTCCGCGCCCCATAGCTGTGCTGCTACTAAGCTAACGCCCAGCCAGGAAAAACTTCTATATCTGCTCATAGTCTTACAAAAATTAGCGGAGTGTTGTTACAACGCTGTGAATTGGAATGTAATCAGTATTTTTTACCAGCTTTGGTTGCAAGCAGACCTCTCGCAGAATTGTTTGTTTCCACCTCGCTAAACTATATACAAATCTTCATGTCCGAACGTCCGTTCGTTCACCTTCACTGTCACACCGACTATTCACTTCTCGATGGCGCCTGCGACATCAAGAAGCTGATGGGTATTGTTAAAAAGCAGAACATGCCCGCCGTTGCGATGACGGATCATGGCAATCTCTTTGGCGCTGTCGAGTTTTATAGCGAGGCCAATAAAGAAGGAATCCACCCGGTTATCGGCTGCGAGGTCTATGTTTCGCAACAGGGCCACAAGTCACGATCCGATTCCGACCGGTACAACCATCTAGTCCTGCTGGCGGAAAACCAGGAAGGCTATAAAAATCTCATCAACCTGGTTTCGTGCGGTTACCTTGACGGTTTCTATTACAAGCCTCGCGTTGATAAAGATCTGCTGGCGCGCCACTCGAAAGGTCTCATCGGCCTGTCGGCCTGTCTGCGCGGCGACATCAATGAAAAAATCATTGCTGACCGTTACGAAGAGGGAAAAACGCTTGCCAACGAGTACGTAGACCTGTTCGGGCGCGGCAACTTTTTCCTGGAACTGCAGGATCACGGTCTTGACCAGGACAAACTTGTCATTCCAGCCGTCAACCGGATGTCAGCCGAGACGGATATTCCGCTGGTTGTTACTAATGACTCCCACTACCTGACTTACGATGACGTGAAAGCGCACGAGATTCTGCTTTGCATTCAAACGGGCAAGACGATGTCCGACACGAATCGAATGCGCTTCAGCACGCCTGATTTTTATATCAAGACGCGCGCTGAAATGATGAAGCTGTTCGGCGACGTTGAGCACGCGCTGGACCGCACTTGGGATATCGCCCAGCGCTGCCAGGTAAAACTGGAAAAGGTAAAAGACCCGTTTCCTCGCTTTGACGTTCCCGGCGAGCACACCGCCGACAGCTATTTCTCCGCGATTGCCTGTGAAGGATTCGAGAAACGCCGCCCGCGTCTCGAAGCCCTGCGCGCGGAAGGTCGATTAAAGCATGACCTTCCAGAATATGTGGATCGTCTGCAGCGGGAAATCCGCATGATTCAGCAGATGAAGTTCTCCGGGTACTTCCTGATTGTTTGGGATTTCATTCGCTTTGCGAAAGATCGAGGGATTCCCGTGGGACCTGGGCGTGGTTCGGCCGCCGGCAGTCTCGTCGGCTACGCCATGGGGATTACTGATATTGATCCGCTAGAGTACGGCCTGCTGTTTGAGCGTTTCCTGAATCCGGAGCGCATCAGCATGCCCGATATCGACATCGACTTTTGCACCAACCGGCGCGGCGAAGTCATTCAATATGTTACCGAGAAGTACGGCCGCGAGCAGGTAGCGCAGATTATTACCTTCGGCACCCTCGCCGCCAAAGCGGCAATCAAAGATGTGGGCCGCGCCTTGGACATGAGCTACGCGGAAGTCGATCGCATTTCCAAGCTGGTGCCAAAGCAGCCGCTGAATATCAAGCTGGAACAGGCCATTGAAACCACTGAGCTGAAAAGCATTGCGGAAAAAGAGCCGCGCGTCAAAGAGGTTCTGGATGTCAGCCTGAGGCTCGAAGGCACTTGCCGCAATGCGGGCATGCACGCCGCCGGGGTGGTGATCTCGTCCGTTCCGCTCCGCGAGCTGGTCCCGCTTTTCGTCACGAACAAACACGAAATTGTCACCCAGTACGAGATGCTGGGCCTCGAAAAGCTAGGCCTGCTCAAGATGGATTTCCTCGGGCTTACTACCCTGACCATCATTGAACAAGCCCTGAAGCTGATTGAAAAGTACTGCCATAAAACTGTTATTATCGAAGACCTTCCGCTTGATGACAAAGCAACTTACGAGAAGATTTTCAGTACCGGCTATACCAGCGGGGTCTTTCAATTTGAATCTCCGGGCATGAAGGACATTTTGCGGCGTTATCAGCCCGACCGCATTGAAGATCTCTGCGCTTTGAATGCGCTCTACCGGCCCGGTCCGATCCAGGGCGGTATGATCCCCGACTTTATTGATCGTAAGCACGGCCGAAAACCGATTGTTTATGACCTTCCTGAATTGAAAGAGCTGCTCGAAGAAACTTACGGCGTCATTCTTTATCAGGAACAGGTGATGCAGATTTCGAACAAGCTGGCCGGGTATTCGCTCGGCGAAGCTGATATTCTGCGTCGCGCCATGGGCAAAAAGAGCGCTGATGAAATGGCCAAGCAGCGTGAGCGCTTCATTACCGGCGCTGCTCAACGCGGCTTTCCCGCGAAGAAGATCGCCAAGATTTTCGATTTGATGGAGCAGTTTGCCGGGTATGGTTTCAATAAATCGCACTCGGCTGCTTATGCTTATCTCGCCTACGTCACGGCTTATCTGAAGGCCCACTATGCGGTCGAGTTCATGTCCGCTCTGCTGACCTCCGAATCGGGCACCACCGACAAGGTTGTCAAGTACATCAATGAGTGCCGCGACATGGGCATTCCCGTTCTTCCGCCCGACGTGAACCAGAGTGATTGGAATTTCACCCCTGCCGGTTCCGCCATTCGCTTTGGCTTGGGCGCTATTAAGAATGTTGGCCAGGGCGCTATCGAGTCGGTTGTAGCGGCGCGTGAAGGAGGCCGCTTCGTATCGATCTATGACTTCTGCGAGCGGGTCAACCTGAGCGCTATCAATCGACGCGCCATGGAAAGCATGGTGAAGGCAGGTGCCATGGATTCGCTCGGCGGCAATCGGGCGCAGCTAAGCGAAGCTCTCGACCGGGCCATTGAGGCAGGTCAACGCGCTTCCCGGGATCGCGCCATGGGGCAGCATGGACTCTTCGGAATGTTGGGAGAAGACGAGCAAAAAACCGAGCTTCCGCTCGCCAACCTGCCTGATTGGACACAGGAGCAAAAGCTGACCGGCGAAAAAGAGATGCTCGGTATTTATGTTTCCGGTCACCCGCTTGATCGCTTCAAAGAAAAGGTTGCTGATCTGGCGAAGCACTTTACCGATAACCTGGAAGAGTTGCCAAAAGGAACGCCTGTTGAGATGTGCGGTACTCTGACCGATATTGTTCGAAAAACGAATCGGGAAGGGAAGTACTGGGCCTCGCTGAAAATCGATGATGGTCACGGTACGGTGGATGCCATGGTGTTTGCCAACCGCTATGAGGAACTTTTGCCTGAGTTAAAGGAAGATGCGGCCGTATTTATTCGCGCGTCTGTTCTGCCGGAAGAAGGCGGGCCGCCGAAGGTGTCCATTCAGGAGATGGTCAGATTGGAAGATGCGCGGGTGGATCTGCCTTCCGTGATTTCCATCCGTGTTTGGTTAAAAGACGACGCTTCCACGGAAAAAGCCAGCGCCTTGAGCGAACTATTCGGGCGCAAGGCCGGGCCCACGCAAGTACGATTGCGACTTGAGAAGCCCCGGGATTTCTCGGTTGTTATGGATGTCGGATCAAAGGTGCGTCCTGATCGCGAATTTCGCGCCGAACTTGAGAAAATCTGCGGCCCGGAATCCATGGAGGTTCTCGCAAGCTGATCATGTCTGAAGAACAAAAAGAGGAAAACGACGACATCGCCGTGGATACGGAACAGGAAGCGGTAGGGGACAATCCAAGCTGGAGCCGCGTCCAGCTGGCCCGCCATCCGAAGCGGCCGCATTCCCGCGATTACATCGACAGTATCTTTAGCAGCTTCGAAGAATTGCATGGCGACCGCTTTTTCGGCGACGATCATTCCATCATTGCCGGAATGGCTATTTTCGAAGAAAAGCCGGTGATGGTTATTGGTCAGCAGAAGGGCCGCGATACCAAGGAAAGCTGTTGCGCAACTTCGGGATGCCCAAGCCCGAAGGTTATCGAAAAGCTCTTCGCGTCATGCAGCTTGCCGCTAAGTTCCGCCGCCCGATTGTTACCTTTATCGATACTCCAGGCGCTTATCCGGGTATTGATGCCGAGGAGCGCGGGCAAGCGGAGGCCATCGCCTATAATCTCCGGGAAATGTCACGTCTAGCCAGCCCGGTGATCAGTTTTGTGATTGGGGAAGGCGGCAGCGGCGGCGCGCTCGGCATTGGAGTGGCTAACCGGGTTTATATGCTGGAGAATGCATATTACAGTGTGATCGCACCGGAAAGTTGCGCGGCAATCATCTGGCGGGATGCGAGTAAAGCTCCCCTCGCTGCCGCGGCTCTACGAATGACAGCGGCGGACCTGCTCGAAATGAAGCTGATCGACGGCATTGTTCCGGAGCCGCCCGGCGGCGCTCACCTCGAACCCGAAGCCGCCATTGCCGGGCTCCGTACTACCCTACGCAGCGCTCTCGCGGAACTCACTCCACTATCGCCTGAACGGATCATCGAAGAGCGCTATGACAAATTCCGGAACATGGGAAGCTTTTTCACTGAGGTAGCGCCCTGAAAAAAATTGGCCTGATTGTCGCGATTTTCGTGGTGGCCTTTATCGCGCTGGTTCTCTTTACAACCCTGGCAGGACCACGCTTTCGCGTACAGGTCTGCATGTCGTTCGAGGGACGCGACGCTTGCAAAATCGTGAATGCCCATAGCGAGGAAGGGGCTATACGCTCCGCCATACAAAATGCCTGCGCCGATATTTCCTCTGGCGTGACCAATACAGTGAAGTGCGAGAAGTCTGAGCCGAAAACTGTGCTTTGGCTGGCGCGTCCGAACCGTTAATGGACAGCGGCAAAGTTACTCCTTGAGCGTCAGTAATCTAGCTTGGTCAAACTTTTGCCACACTTTACCCAAAACCGCGTTTCACAATCTCACTTTCCGGGTGGCCGACCACCAGGACAGAATTCCGGCGCGCGCAAAATCCACGGTTAGGGCGTTAGATGGCCACGTCGTCGAAGCCCGTGTTGCCGTGCGGT
>JBJMGL010000070.1:0-9079 GCA_045807985.1 Bryobacteraceae bacterium | reverse complement strand
TTTTAAGGGCAACTTCGAGGCTCGTTTAGCGGAGCGCGATCCAAAGGCGCTGGAACTGTTTCATGCAGTAGAAGAAGTAAAGCACGAAGCCTTACGGTTTATGAAGGTTCGCGCCGTTTGGCAATTCTTCGAGGCCGAGCGGGAAGGGAACACGCTTCATTTGTTTCAGCCGGGAGCTGATTCGCCTGCGGAAAGCTTTTATTTTGGGCGTCAAGCGAAGTCCGATGGACTTTGTTTAAGTGATTACGTGCTTGACCCGCAAGACGGATGCAGAGATCATATTGCGCTGCTCGTCGTGACGGCAGGCGAAGGCGTGATACAGCATTCGGAAGAAGCGAAGAGGCGGGGAGATTTCTTTAAGGCACATGCTCTACAGGCGCTCGGCATTGAAACAGCGGAAGCCTGCGCGGAATGGCTGCACCGCCGTATCCGCGAAGATTGGGGTTTTCCTGATCCGCCCACGCTGACGATGAAGGAGCGTTTTACCTCGCGTTATCGCGGTAAGCGCTACAGTTTCGGTTATCCGGCTTGCCCGAATCTGGAAGATCAATCGAAACTGTGGCGGCTTTTGAAGCCCGAGGACATCGGCGTACAACTGACGGAAGGCTTCATGATGGAGCCGGAAGCGAGCGTATCGGCCTTGGTGTTCCAACATCCCGATTGTGTGTATTTCAGCGCCGCCGAAGAGACAGAACCGGCGCTGGCGGAAGTTGGTTGATAGAACCTGGAAGTGAAGGTCCGCGACGTGTGCTGGCAAACCTGGAGATGATATGCATCCGAAAACGCTGTCCGATATATTCTATTCAAACAAGCGCAAATCAGTAAGCCGGTGAGGTGCCTGTGATTTGCCGGATAAACGCTACTTCCGCTGGCCGGTACGGCTTTCCATTCTCACGAAATATGTCGTGGAACCAAACCGTGGGCGCACGATAAACATAGGGCTGTTGCCAGGAATCCCAAGGCAGGAATGTTTGCGCTTTGCCAGCGACAAAACCCCAATTAATCGCCCCTACTTTGTTCGCCTTGGCAATCGGCAGAATGCCTTGGAAGGTGCTCTTCACGCCGCGCGCCATGTACTCCGTGCAAATGAGTGGACGCCCATACTGCTGCAAGTCCTTGACGCGCTTTTCAAAGTCGTTCGGCACGCCGTAGTTGTGAAAGCTGATCACATCCGATAAATCAAGCTGCAGCTTTGCCATCGGCGTTAGTTTTTGCGGGTCAGACCAATCGCCCTGCCAAACGCCGCTAGTCAAAGGCTGTTTCGGGTTTGCGGATCGAGCCCACTCAAACGCTTGGGGCAGTAGGGCCAAAACCAGTTCCACCTTGTTTTTCGGTTCTTGCTTACCGTAGCTCGAATCATTGGTGTTATCCGGTTCGTTCCAAATATCCCAGGCAAGGACGCGGTCATCGTTGGCAAATGCTCCCACGACACCCTTTGTATAGGCTTCGAGCCGGGAATATTGCGCGGGATCTTCCAGAGCTTTTGCGCCCGGACTTTGCATCCAGCCTGAATTATGAACGCCCGGCTTCGGCGCACGCTGTTTGCCAAGCGCCGGAAACGGGTCCCAGCAGGAGTCAAATAGTACAAAAATAGGCTGGATTTTGTGCTTCTGACAGATTGTAAGGAACGTATCGATCCGCTTCTTGAAACCTTCCTGATCCTGCCAAAGCAAGTCATGCAGGAAGACGCGCATAGTATTCATACCCAACCCTTGCGCCCAACCGAGTTCTTTATCAATCCGCTTGGGGTCGAATGTGTCCGCCTGCCACATTTCCAGTTCATTGATTGCGTCCGCCGGGTAGTAATTGCTTCCCACCAGCCAGGGTTCATGGGCGTACCAGGTATTCGCCAGTTCCGCCGTCCAGCGCGCTTTCCCTGATTGTGGCGTCGCTTGCTGCCCATACGCGGCAACCGCCAGCAGCGCAAAGATGCTCGCCTGGCGAGCGAAGAGAGTCTTCATCATGGTTATTTTCGAGTGAGGTCGATTCTTGTAATGCTCTCGTGCCGGAATGTGTACTGCAGCCGGTCCCCTTCTACTGTGACATCTGACTCCTTCGGCTTGATCGCTTCCGGTTCCGCTTCATCATTTACGTCGTAGATGCTGTCCGAGTACAGTGATTGCACCGCCGCGCTTCCGGCCGGAGCAAATCCCGAGACTGTCACCGTTGCCGGAATGTTCTCCGTGAGATGGCGATTGACACAAAAGATGGTTAAGCGGTCGCCCGCCTGACTCGTGGCCGCGACCACATCCAGGTAAGGCACATTCTCGATCGTAGGCAGGCGCGTGATGCCCCCCTCCACGTTGTAATGTCCGGCGTTACTGTTGACCTCTATAGGCTGGTCCGCCTGTGCCGTCGAGTACATCCGAAATGCGTAGTACGAGGGCGCGGCATACACGCGCCCTCGCTTTTTCCAAATGCCTGCAAACTCAATCAGGCCCGTCATATCTGAGACCGGCACAACGTCCGCATTTTCCATTAGCATGTTCAGGAAACCGCCAGCAGCAATGGCCCCGCCCATATTGTCAAAACTAGGAGCCTTACTCCCTCCCGGCTCACAACAATGGAACAGCCATTCCGTGAATGCTATGTGTACTTTATCCTTGTAACCTTTCACGCTGTCGATCTGTTTCTGCATCGCCCGTAGTTGGCGCCCCAGCTCCACCGGTAACGCAAAAG
The DNA here is from genome assembly GCA_045807985.1 of Bryobacteraceae bacterium. Classification (GTDB taxonomy): domain Bacteria; phylum Acidobacteriota; class Terriglobia; order Bryobacterales; family Bryobacteraceae; genus Bog-105. The sequence goes on along the minus strand of JBJMGL010000070.1, from coordinate 6,400 downwards.
TGGCGGAGGTCAGAGCATCGGGCGCAGTGTTCTTTTTTGCTCTGCCGGTTGTCACTACGAAATGCGTTGACAGGTAATCGAAAGTGCCCGGCGGGGCTTTAAGTTGGAGGGCATTCCAGTTTTGAAAGCGATCGGGGTCCTGTCCCGTGGCAATTAATCGCGCCTTCGGGTCCACGGCGCGAACGGCTTGACTGAACTGAACCGTCCGCTCCGATAACTCTTCCTCGGTCGGGTAGCCCAAATTCCAATTGCCCCATAACTCGTTGCCTAGCTCCCATAACAAGCCGCTATGCTGCTTCCAGTGCTCGTTTACGTAACGTACCCAATCGGCGGCTTCTTGCGGCGTTCCGCTGCCTAGGTTCAGTGCAATTTGCGGCTGTGCTCCAATTAACTCGCAAAATCGGAGGTACTCATCGGTGCCGAACTGGTTATATTCCGGGATGCCCCACGCAATATTGAGAGCGTTGACGCGCTTGTCCCTGGGACCTACTCCATCCCGCCAATGATACGCGGACGTAAAATTTCCGCCGTACCGAAGCAGCGGAGTATTCATGCTCTTTGACATCGCCACCATATCCGGATCAAGCCCGTCAATGGCATCGGCGGGCATCAAGCTAGCCTGGTCAACAAGCACGCGTTCATCGCCATCTACTTGCAACACAAAATCCACCGGCTGTAACGGCTGAAGTTTGCCCTGCGCTATATCGAGATTGAACGAGTATTTCTTCCAATCCGTTGCGCTGGCGTCAATACTGGCGCGCGCCAGAATCTGATCCGGATGATTTCGGACTTCTAAAAAAATGGCGACCGTGCTTGGCCCGCTGAGATGTTTCACATAGAGATTGCCGGAATAGTGCAACTCGCGATGCGTCGGGAGATACACCTTCTGTTTCACTCCGGTAGCCTGTTTCGGGACTCCGAAAATGGCTAGAGACCGCCAGGAATTGGCTGCATCGCTCCAGCGCGGCTCGTACCGGTTCCCCTGACTGACATCCAAGGGTTCCCAAGGCAGCGGCAAGCCTAATCCCGAAGAGTGACTCAGAGCAGGTTCCTCCCGTGCCATCCGTTCGATATTTCCTACGCTCCAGAGATTCTCTTCGAAGCTCGGGTTTTGCAGGATTTCCGCCCATAGCCCGTTATAGGTGGAGTTTCCAATTGGCTCCAGAAAGGTGCCGAAGATCGTACGCGGAACTTGGAAGTTTGCCTTCCGCTCCGCGTGGATCTGAATGGTGATTGGCCGGGATGACGCTTCCTGACTTGCAGCGTTTTGGCGGGCTACGGCGGACCGCATCCCACATAGAACTAATAACGGAGCGATTAACAGCCATTTCATGATTTTCATTGAATAGTTCCCGCATCCGGCATCACAAGCCGTAGTTGGGTCTTGCTTTCCTTTTTGCTTTGTTCCGCCAGTGTTGTTGCCAGTGCCCGCTCCTGCCCGGCCCGCTCCGTCTCATGCTGACGCGCCAGGATCGTTGCCAGTTTATAATGAGCCGCTGGTAATTTCGGATCTGTCTCTATGGACCTTTCAACGAAGGCTCGCGCTTGGTCGATCTGTCCACCCCGGAGCAATAACTCACTCATCAGTAGGTTTCCTCCCGCGTTCTTTGGGTCTGTTTGCAATGCTGTTCTCACTTCCCCCTCGGCCTTTTGCAATTGCCCATCCTCAAAATCCAGTTGCGCCAGTTCGACTCGGGCATCCGCCAGATCGGGCTGAAGCTGCAAACACTTTTCGAGAAATGTCCGCGCTTCGTCCCGCTTATTGAGCCGCAGGTCAACCCAACCTATTGCATAATAGGCCGGAGCGAATTGCGGTACTCGGCGGATAAACTCAGTGAATAGATCGGCGGCACGTTGCCAGTTCTGTAACGAGATGTTGGCCCGCGCCAGCAGAAAGAGTGCCGTGTGATTCGACGGCTCCAGCTCATGCGCCCTCTCCAGCGCGTCTTTCGCGTCAAGTCCCAGATCTCGCCGGATGCAAACTGCCCCGAAATGTGTCAGGGTCGAAACGTCGTTTGGGTTTACCTGTTTCGCGCGGATCAGGTATGCCAATGCTTTTTCATCAAGCCCTTGTTTTTCCGCTGCGCTGGCAGCGCCGTTAAGCGCCACGGAACTCTTCGGATTTAGTTCAACAGCCCGCGCGAAATCAGCCTCCGCTGCGGCCGCATCGACAGGTATCTCAGCCCTGCCGCGCTCTTCCCAGTAATCGCTTGATCCGCCGAGCTGCCCTTCCAATGACTTTAGCTCTTCCAGCGCCCTTGCGGACTCTCCGGTACGCAGCCGTGATGCCGCAAGGCTAAACTTCACGCCGGGACTCTGGCTGCCTAAATCAACTGCCTTCACCAGATACTTCTTTGCTGTCGGGTAATTTGCTTCCTTAAAAAACAAAAGCCCGGTATTTTCGTTTAGCGGCAAAGAGTTTGGCGCAAGTTTTAATCCGTGTTCGAAGGCATCCCGCGCCCCTGCCGTCTCGTGCAACTCTGTCCGCGCAATGCCTAGGAGATTCCAGATCTCGACGTTGCCAGGGAAGCGGCGTGATCCGGCTTCCAGCGCTTTTCGCGCCTTTACCAAATCTCCTTGTTGAATCGCTTGAATTGCACTCTGCGCCAGCGCTTCGGCGCCGCCGGACGGTTGTTGCGCATTGAGCGCACTTGCAACAACAATCGCGCATGCCGCCGGTAAAGCAAGCCTGAAGTTACCTGTAGTGAGTAAAGAGCGAAGTCTTGACATGTAACTTGCGCCGCTCAGATTGTAACTTGCCAGCCTTAGAAGTTTTCCCCAGTATTTTCATTTTTGCAATGGAGATATAATTCACCTCAGCGTTGCTCAGGGTGGATTTGCTTACTCTTATCATCCAGGTTGATCAGGAGGTCATCTCGTTCGTATGTTTTTCAAACGTGTTATTGCCGCATGCGTATTTCTACTAGCTGCTTGTTCATGGCAGCTTCCAGGGCAGACAAACCAGGGGATCATTGCCGGTACGGTTCTCGATCAGACCGGTGCCGCTGTGGAAGGGGCTCAGGTTGTCGCTACGAATCCGGCAACAGGAAGTTCCTTTACCACCACTAGCGGTGGCGGAGGATCATTCCGCTTCCCCTCGCTTGCGATTGGGCAATATGATCTGACCGTCTCACATCCAGGGTTCAGTTCCGTTACTCAGACTGGCGTCACCGTTGCGATCAGCGTGACCACAGCAGTCACCATCACGCTCAATGTTGGAAGAGCTGAACAAACGGTTACCGTGCAAGCCGATGTCACGCACATCGAGACCGAGAGCTCCGACGTTGGAACAGTTGTTACATCCAAGCAGGTCATTGAACTGCCTCTTGCCCTCGGCGGCGTTGGCGCGCTCCGTTCGCCAGAAGCTTTCGTGTTTCTCGCTCCGGGTACTTCTGGTCCAGGGACAGCCAACAGCAATAACGGCATTTTTATTTCAAAGGTCGGCGGCGGACAGAACTTTGGTAACGAGATCCTGCTTGACGGCACCAGTATTCTTCGCACCGAAAACGGTTCTTCTTTCGACGAAGCTGCTCCTTCCGTGGAAGCGATCTCTGAATTCCGGGTCCTTACCTCCACGATCCCGGCCACTTATGGTCGCACTACCGGCGGTGTTGAGACCTTTACTACCAAGTCCGGCGCTAATTCTTTCCATGGCACAGGCTATGACATTCTGCAGAATGAAGCTTTGAACGCGAATACCTGGTTCAATAATGCCAACGCAGCCAGTTGCACGCCGCAGCCTGGCTGCCGATCCCAATTTGCCCGCCCCATTGACAAGAAGAATGACTACGGCGGCAATTTAGGTGGTCCAGTCTGGATTCCGAAAATCTATAATGGCCGCAACCGCACCTTCTTTTTCTTTAACTGGGAGCAATTTCGCCAGAACGTCGGCGGAACCAATACTAGTATTGTTCCCACTACCGCCCAGCGCAACGGTGATTTTTCGTCTGTTCTCAATACTGCTAATGTGCTTGGCGCTAACCCTTGCACGGGCGCACCTATTTACGCAGGCCAAATCTTCGATCCGCTTACAACCACAACTGGTTCCAATGGATTGCCCTGCCGCACTCCATTTCCAAACAACACCATTCCTGCTAACAGAATTTCAAAAGTTACGCAGAACTTCTTGAGCTACTACCCTACGCCGAACCTTAATAATCAGCCTGGCGTTATTAATTACGCTCTGTCCAGCAGTAGTCCGCTTCTGAATACTACTTACCAGGTGCGCATCGATCAACAGATCTCCGATAAAAGCAGGGTCTTCGGCATGTATCATAGCCGTGATAATGAGCGTTACACATCGGGATTTCAGAGACTTCCCGCGCCCATTGATCCTGAAGGATGGAACCAGAGCTTTATCACCCATTATGGGCGCGCTGGCTGGGACTACATCATCTCACCGACTTTGCTGAATCACTTGACCATCGGATATAACCGCACTAATAGCCAGAACCACACCACCGGTGCGCTGCAGGCGCGCGCGGGCAATTTCAGTTGGCCCGCTCGCCTGGGTCTTGCCGGAATTAACGGCACGCAGTTTCCGATTGTGAATATAGGGGAAGGTGCCCCCGATATCAGCCGTGGCAATAACGACGACAATCTTGATAATGGATGGCGGGGTAATGACGTTATTACCTGGGTGCGGGGCAAGCATAGTCTTACTTTCGGCTTCGACTTCCGCAATCAGCTTTACGGAGGTTACGCGGAAACCAATGCTACAGGTATTTATAATTTCGCTCGTGCCCAAACAGCCGCTACTCAAGCGCTTGCGAACACTAGCGGCAGCAGCCTTGCCAGTTTTCTTCTGGGCAACGTCGATAACACTAATGGGACTACGATCCAGGCTCACGCTCCGCGATGGACATCCCAATACTATGCCGGCTTTATACAAGACGATTGGAAAGCCACTACTCACTTCACGTTAAATCTTGGTTTGCGTTATGATGTGGACGTTCCACGCGTCGAATCATACAATAACACTTCCAACTTCAACCCCACTATCCCAAACCCCGCCGCCAACAATCGCCCTGGCGCACTGGAGTTCGCGACTAACTGTAATGGCTGCAATCGCCGCTGGGCCGATACGAAATATCATGACATTGGTCCGCGCTTGGGGTTTGCTTATAATCCCAATGGCGGCCGTTTTGTGATTCGCGGCGGCTACGGCATTATTTATTCACCGCTGCAATACACCGATTTTGGCGGCGGACAACAGCAAGGCTTTTCGGCAACTCCAGCCTTTATTAGTGCAAACGGTTTCAACCCTGCTTTTAATTGGGATAATGGGTTCCCGGCTTATCAACCCGCTCCCAATACCAACCCCTCTCTTGTGAACAAGGGGCACCCGGACTATATTCAGCCCCGTTTTGGTCAGCCGGGAATTATCCAAAGCTGGAGTTTCCAGGTGCAAGGCCAAGTCTCCAAGGACATGATCGCTACGGTTGGCTATGTCGGGCAGCGGGCGCAAAACCTCCGCTCCGCTGTCATGAACGTGAATAACATTGATCGGAGCTACTTTGCATTAGGTTCCGGTCTGAACCAGTCGTTAACAACGAATACTGTAGGGGTAGGTGCGCCTTACGCAAACTTTACTAACGATTGGGGTAGTGATGGCAGCGTGGCCCAAGCGTTGCGACCCTTCCCGCAGTATGGTTTTATTCCGACGGACGTCCTTCAGAATATTGGTCAATCAACTTATCATTCCTTACAGGCTACTTTAGAGCGCCGCTTCAGCGCTGGACTCAGCGTGCAGGCTTCCTTTACCTGGGCTAAAAACTTGACTGATGCCGATAGCATCCTTCCTGGCCTTAACGGGGGCATCGCGCAGATTCAGGACCCTGGTAATCTGCAGAATGAAAAGGCGCTGAGTAGCCAGGATGTCCCATACACCTTTTCGAGCGCTTTGCTTTATGAACTGCCGTTTGGTAAGGGCCATGCCTTTTTAAAGAGCGGAATTGCAGGTGCTGTGCTGGGAGGCTGGCAAGTTGGGGCTGTGCTGCGTTACCAGAGTGGCGTGCCTGTCAGCTTCGGCGGCGCAAACCGTATACCTGGATGGGACAACACCATACGCTTTAACCGCACGGGCGTATCGCCGCTCTCCCCTTCCGCTTTGAACGGCACGTTTGATCCGTTTGCGCAGGGAGCGGCTGGCCGCTACTTCGCGCCGGTTTGCGGGTATGCGGGACAACCCGGTTGCGCCTTTGCTGATCCTAATTCGCTGCCAGTTAGCCAAGGTAGCAGTGTTACATTACAGCAAGCAAGGGGCTACTGGGGCCTCGGTGATTACCCGCGCAGCAGCGGTGATGTTCGAGTTCCCAACTTCTACAACGAGGATGTCAGCATCATTCGTAATTTCCACATGACGGAAACAGCTTACTTTCAATTGAAAGCTGAAATGCTG
>JBJMGL010000069.1:0-2779 GCA_045807985.1 Bryobacteraceae bacterium | reverse complement strand
TTCCCGGATAGAGGAACAAACCAAACTGAGAAGAAGAAATATGAGGATTAAGCCAATCGCTACATCCAGGACTTCTGAACCAAACACGAAACCCTCCTGTCAGGAAGCTACTTTTACTGATTTATAAGTATCTACCCTATCTCAGATTGGTTTCGATTTTCCATCCAGGCACGGCGCTGCGTGGAATTACCGTCATACAATCAAGTTGCGGAGCGGTATATGCTTTTACAATTTCCCTGGGCGCCTCCTGGCGAGGTCGACCTGAAAACCACATACGATGCCGTCGTGGTGGGATCCGGAGCGGCGGGCGGCATGGCCGCGCACGTCCTGACATCCAAGGGCATGAAGGTGCTTCTGCTCGAAGCGGGGAAGAATCAGGACACGGGCAAGATCCTTCATTCGATGGAGTGGCCGTATGATCACCCGCGTCGCGGCAAGATGCCTCCGGATTACCATGCGCTTACCGCCAATGAGTACACCTTCCGGAAGTCCCCGTACGCGCAAAACTCGCCATACACCCAGGTGCAATCTTATGTTCAGGGCTGGGGCGGCACGGATTACAGCAAGACCCTGGTGGTGAACGAGAAAGATAACCCCTACACCGGAACGCGCTATGCCTGGGTTCGCGCCCGCACTCTTGGCGGCAAGACGACCATTTGGGGGCGTTTGGCGCTGCGCTTGTCCGACTATGACTTTAAAGCCAAGAGCCGCGATGGATTTGGCGAAGACTGGCCTATTTCTTACGCGGATATTGCGCCTTATTACGACCGTGTGGATGAGTATCTCGGCGTTTCCGGGCATCCGGAAAATCTGCCCTGGCTGCCTGACGGCAAGTTTCAGCGCCCGGTCAAGCTGACCAAAGCTGAGCTGCACCTGCGAAACACGCTGAAAGGCATGGATCGCACGCTCACCCCCTATCGGGCAGGCGTCACAACCGATGGGTTAAAACACAATAAGTACCGCAGCCGCTGCTATGGCCGGGGGGCATGCAACCGGCACGTCGGCGGGTGCGACATTCACGCCGCGTTCGACTCGCCCACGGGTTTGATCCGGCCCGCAATGGATACAGGCAATCTCACGCTGCGCGCTAATTCCACAGTTTATGAGGTCACGGTCGATCCCAACACGGGCAAAGCCACGGGCGTCTCGTTTGTGGATAGCGACTCCAAAAAGAGTTATCAGGCCAAGGCCAAAGTCGTGATTCTGGCGGCTTCGACGCTCGAATCAACGCGCCTGATGCTGCTTTCAAAATCAAGCCAGCATCCAAACGGAATTGGCAACTCCAGCGGAAACGTCGGACACTACTTCTGCGAGCACATCATGGGACCGTCGGTAGCAGGTTTCATGCCGGAATTGATAGGAAAGCCGCGTACGATTGATGATGGCCGTCCGGGCGGGTTTTATATCCCGCGCTATCAGAACTTGGGCGATAAAAAGGCCGATTACTTGCGCGGCTATGGCTTTGAGGGCGGCAGCGGTTGCGGCATGATCCCGGCCACGGCTTTTGACACTCCCGGATTTGGCGAAGAGTATAAGAAACATGTCCGCGATTATGCGGGCGCGGTCATTTCCATGGGCGGCTTCGGCGAAGTGCTGGCGCGCTATGAAAATGCTGTCGGCATTGATCCGGCGGTGAAGGACGCATGGGGCATCCCGGTTCTCCGCTTCAGCTACAAGTTCGGAGAGAACGAACTGAAGATGGTCAAGGAAATGGCAATTAGCGGCAGGGAAATGTTCGAAGCGGCGAAATTTGAAATTCTGTCGTCCACGGATAAGGAATTGCCGGAAGGCTGGTCCATTCATGAACTGGGCACGGCGCGCATGGGCGATGACCCGAAAAAGTCAGTGGTCAACCAATATCAGCAGTCCCACGATGTCAAGAATCTGTTTGTGGTGGATGGCAGCACGCACGTTTCGGCTTCGTGCCAGAATCCGACCTGGACAATTATGGCGCTTGGTTGGCGGTCCTGTGACTACCTTGCTGATCAGATGAAGAAAGGAGAGGTTTAATGTTGAACCGGCGAGACTTGCTAAAAACGTTGACGGCTACGGCAGTTACGCTGCAATTACCCGCAGCGGAGCCGAATGCGCCTCTCTTTTTTACAAAGGATGAATTTGCTCTGCTGGATACGTTGACAGAGATGATCGTGCCTGCTGACGATCACTCTCCCGGAGCGCACGAAGCGGGAGTAGCCGCTTACATTGATAAAACCGTGGCGGAAGCGTTCGATCCGAAAGAAAAAACTTCGTGGCGCAAGGGGCTGGCCACTGTAAACGAACTTTCCACATCGCTGAACGATAAACCGTTTCTCAAAGCGACGAAACAGCAACAAGTGGCGACCCTGACAAAGATGGCGGCAGCAGAGAAAGACCCGAAAACGGAAGGCGAACGCTTCTTTACGCAACTCAAACAGACGACGGCATTTGTGTACTACTCTTCCAAGATCGGTATCCACCAGGAAACAAACTACAAAGGAAATGTGTTGTTGACGCAGTTTGTTGGATACGATGCGGAATAAATTGCCTGGACTCCTCCTGGTTGTTCTGGCAGCGGCAATCGTCATTGCTCAAACGCGTCAAACGTCAACGCGAACGGTTCCCAATGTTTTACCGCTCAAAACCCGATCTGCTCTGAATGCGATTACCGCAGCCAATTTGAAAGGCGATCTGTCGTTTTTGTCTTCGGATGCGTTGGAGGGGCGCTACACTCCTTCGCCCGGTCTCGACATCGCGGCGGAATTTATCGCTTCGCAGTTCCGCGCGGCGGGACTGGAGCCTG
>JBJMGL010000068.1:0-2860 GCA_045807985.1 Bryobacteraceae bacterium | reverse complement strand
GGATCCGCGCTGAAGATTTCCGCAGTGCCATCTCCCTGGTGAACGTCAAGGTCCACGATTGCAGCGCGCTGAATCTGGTCTTGCGAACGAAGCCAGTGAATGGCAATCGCGGCGTCGTTGAAAACACAGAAGCCTGAACCCGAAGCCCGGAAGGCATGATGAGTCCCTCCTGCCAGGTTCCCGCCATATCCTTTATCTAAAGCATCCTTCGCGGCACCGAGGGTGCCACCAACTGATGCCAGTGTTCGCCGCACCAGCCCTTCTGACCAGGGAAATCCAATGCGCCGTATCGCGGATTCTGACAAGGTTCCGCGGAGAAACTGATTAACATACTGGGAATCGTGCGCAAGCTCTACGATTGCAGTTTCGGCGAGTGGCGCGGGCTCTAACTGATAGTAACCATCGGCGCCGAGCAGATCGCGAATCAGCTTGTATTTACTTATGGGAAACTTGTGTCCCGGCGGTAACGGGATTTCGTGGTGATCGCAATAGAAAAGCCGGCGGGACATGCGCTAATGTTAAACCTGAGCGTCAAACTGGAAGAATCCGGAACGCTGATCTAGCATATGAGGTTGAGCTTTGTGAGGGAATCAAAATGATCCGGTTAAGTCGGGCTGCCAGCGGAATCGCGCAGTCTGAAATTCGCGTCATGTCAGTGGAATGCGAGAGAGTGCGCGGAGTAAATCTCGCGCAAGGCGTCTGCGATACCGAGGTACCGTTGCCGGTGAGTCGCGGCGCAGAGGCCGCTATCGAGGCAGGCGCTAATCAATACACCCGACTGGACGGCATTCCTGCCTTGCGGCAAGCAATTGCCAAGAAGATGAGTTCTTACAATCACCTCACCGCCGATCCTGATCGCGAGATTCTCGTGACTTGCGGCGCCACCGGCGGCTTTTCTGCTGCATGCATGGCGATGCTAAATGCTGGGGACGAGGTGATTCTGTTCGAGCCTTTTTACGGATATCACACGCACACGCTGACCGCGATGAATGTGAGTCCTATTTTTGTTCGGCTTGCAGCGCCGGATTGGAAGTTCAAGCCCGAAGATGTAGAGCGCGCCATCACGCCGAAGACTCGGGCCATCGTGATCAACTCGCCGGCGAACCCTTCTGGCAAAGTCTTCAGTCGCAAGGAACTGGAAGGGATCGCGGAGCTTGCTCTGCGGCACGATTTGCTCGTCATTACAGACGAAATTTACGAATACTTTCTTTATGACGGCCACGAGCACATCAGTCCAGCATCTTTGCCGGGAATGGCAGAGCGGACGATCACCATCTCCGGATTTTCCAAGACGTTCAGCATCACCGGATGGCGTATTGGTTATTTGATTTCTCCGCCGCAATGGAGACCGGCGATCGGGTATTTCCACGACTTGGCTTATGTTTGCGCTCCGTCCCCGTTTCAGCACGGAGTCACTGCGGGCCTGAATGAGATAGCGCCATCTTTCTATCAAGACTTAGGGCGTGAGTATCTGCACAAGCGCGACATGATTTGCGAGGCGCTAACCAAGGCAGGTTTGATACCGTCTATTCCGCAGGGCGCCTATTATGTTCTAGCCGACTCTTCTTCGCTGCCCGGCAAGAACAGCAAAGAAAAGGCGATGCATTTGCTGAATGAGACCGGGGTCGCCAGTGTTCCCGGAGCCGCTTTTTATCACGACAATGGCGGTGAAAACTTACTGCGCTTCTGTTTTGCTAAAACGGACGCCGATCTGGAAAATGCATGTGGAAGGTTGCAGAAACTACGCTCGCCGGCTGCGGTTTGACCCGGATTTCTCAGAGCTTATTTTCAGCGAAGTTGCGAACCGAGCTCTTCATCCGGAGCATCCATTCCCTTTATATTGAGTACCATGCTAGGTTAGAGATTACGAATAGCTTTGCAGAGGTTCCATAACTTGCACAAGATAGCCAAGATATCCGCTTTCGCGACCATGGTCGTTCTTAGTTTCGGGCTTAGCGGCTGCGGCAATACGGCAGGAGAAGCGAAAGCTTCCGGCCAGCCGCAGATGCCACCAGCCTCCGTTGGTATGGTTGTCGCACAACCAGTTCCCATTAACGAGAGCTCGGAATATGTCGCTACGTTGAAGTCGCGCAACTCCACCACGATTAGTCCGCAGGTGGACGGCCAAATCACGCAGATTCTTGTCAGTTCAGGCGATCGTGTGAATGCCGGAACACCAATGATGCAGATTGATCCGTTGAAACAGCAGGCGACGGTTGGCAGCCAGGAAGCGGCGCACGCCGCCAAAGTGGCCAACGTCAAATACGCGGAACAGCAACTAGTCCGCACCAAGAACTTGGCAAAAGAAGGCGTTGTAAGCAAGCAGGCGCTGGACGAAGCCCAAGCTGCGTATGATGCCGCCGAAGCTGAGTTGCAATCGCTCGAAGCTCAGGTGCAAGAACAGAAAGTTCAGCTCAAATATTACAGAGTGGTGGCTCCGACGTCAGGAATCGTGGGCGACATTCCCGTACACGTTGGAGATCGAGTCACGCCTGCAACCGTCCTCACTTCAGTGGAACAACCGGGCAATCTGGAACTGTACATTTCCGTGCCGGTGGAGAAGTCTTCCGAACTCGCTCTCAATAAACGAGTCGAAGTGCTGGACAGCAACGGCGCCGTTGCCATTCCCCGTGGCTCGCGTGCCCAACTTGTTGCCGTTCCCAATTCGGATGGCAAGGATACAACTCTCGATCTCCGTTCTGTGACTGTGAACGGACAGAGGCACGTGCTGGCGATGCAGAGCAATCCAGAAAGCTCTAGGCCGGGTGGACTCGGCGCAAATGCCCGAACCGGCAAGTATGTCGGCGGAGGAGCGGCAGTCGGTGCTGTCTTAGGTGCTTTGATGGGCGGCGGCAAGGGT
>JBJMGL010000067.1:0-2672 GCA_045807985.1 Bryobacteraceae bacterium | reverse complement strand
GAGCCAGTCTTTGCGCACGTTGTAGCGCACTGCGTGACACTGCGAGCACACCTCGGCCGACTTTTGCGAGCTGAGCCGTGCAGGGTTCACGATCGTGCTGTCCCCCTTCCCCGCCTTGTGCAAAGCGTAGCGTCGCAGGGGATCAGCGTTCTTCCGCACATGTTCCAGGGCGGGCCCATGACACGCCTCGCACGAAATTCCGAACTCCGCCACCCGCGTGGAATACACATAACTCTCCGGGTCCTGCTTCCCCTGCGGAGCCGTCGTGTGGCAGGTGATGCAATTCTGGTTCCACGTTTGGTAGGAATGGTCGGTTTGCGGATCTCGCAGAAACACATCGTCCCGTGGAACCCAGCGCGCTTCCTCAAACAAATATGTAAATGGGAAATTGAATTGCTGGTTCCCGTATTTGCCCGGAATCCAGTACGCCTGCATATGATGAGACCCCGTGAGCATTAAAATGCGCTTGTCCACCCGCGGCGGGTTCGCCTCACGCAGGGGCGGCTTGGTCCGTTTGCCCGCTTTAAAATTGTATTCCTCGATCGCGCGCAGAAAGGTCCAATCCGGATCGATCATGTTCACCCAGAATTCGTCCCCACGCCGTTCCAGGTGAAATTTTTCTCCGCCAAATTCAAGGTTCACGTTCTCGAAGTTTCCGCGCACCGCTTCGGGCGTGGCCGCCTGAGTCATCGTGCGATGATACGATCGGTGCCAGGACTCATATTGCGAAGGATGGCAAGATCGGCAGCTTTCTGAACCGGCGTACTCCTCCGGCCGGCCTAGCCGTGGCGCTTTCTGCTGCACGTTGCTCAGGGCCTCCGCGCTATGCCGAAGATAACCCTGCCATAACATGGCTCCTGCGGTGGTCGCGGCGACTCCAGCCAGGACAAATGCGAAAACCACAGAAGATCCGCAGCGCTTTCGCGACAGATAAAGCACCGTGCCCAAAAGCAACCCTATCAGCAACCATTCAGCGAACATACCTGGCTCCAAAACCGTCGAGCCCAACTGCTCAGCGCAAAAGTGCGGCAAATCAGTCAGAGGCGCGATGTATTGGGTCGCTAATAGTTATGATAAAACAGTGACTCGAAATCAAGCCGGAAGCGCGGAGAGCAGCGCCAATTCATCCCCAAAAGAGGCAGAACCCGCCGAAAGTTAAAAAGTGTAGGGGAAGAAAAATGCTTCCCGGGAACATTCGCTGTTCCCGTTCGGACGATCCCGAACCGGACGTTTAAATCCGGAATCGCGGATGCTTCTTCCAATCGAAAGCTTTTCCAGCCTCTACCCTTTTCGGGGCTTTGGGCAGGGGTCTGCTTAGGACTGGAAACTGATAAATGACATGACGACCGAGTGCGTCAGCGGCAATGGAAGCAGCCGTTTTAAGATCTTTCCGGAGGAAGTGAAGGAAAAGGCGGTGTTTGCAGAGCATCTTCCACTCCGTGAGACTGAACTGTTTCACAAACTGCCTGTAGTTATCATCGGGCATATAATACTGCCCTCGGATTCTGATCCTACCGAGGAGCTCGGCGCACATTATGGCCTTCTCCGTTCAAAATTCAAGAACTGTCTTTCAATAAAACCCACGTTGGCCATGTCTCTTCAAAAATGTCAGCGATCGTCACATCTTGCAGGAATTCCGAACGACAAAGCGGTATTTGCCTTCGCTTCGTTGACATGCTTAATGAAAAAACATTTGCTTCCGACCTGCAATCCCGTAGCCACCGAGGTCCTGCCTCTTCTCCCAGTCTCCCCCTGTCCCTTTCCTCCTCTAGGCAGCTAAGGCGCCGCTGCCTCAACCCTCGTTTCATTCGTTATGAAAAATACTGGGCCGTTGAAGAATTCGCGCTCGCTGCCGGTGATGCGTCCGAATAATTCGCGTAGTTGCTCGATGACACGTCGTGGCCCAACCGCGCGTTCCTGAAACCTAAACACAACCCGCAAGGGCTCGTTGGTCGTTTTGACATCAATCACGTAATGCAATCCCCAGGGTTCTCTGCTCGCTGAAGAAAAGAAACCGGCTTCGCCCACGAGAACGCTGTCCGGAACTGTCCGCACGGACTCAAGGTTCACTGAAACGTTTGGTGGATTACTCATTGCAAATATCGCCTGGTGGCCAGTGCCTGACGTGCTGAAGCCAAGGAAAGCCGTCGTCGGCAAAGGTGCCCTGGCCCTGGGACGTATGCTCAAAAAAGCGATCACGCAAATCGAGACTAACAAGAGCAAGACCAGAATCTTCAGGACGCGCGGTCGCCACCTCACCGGAATGCTGGTCAATCCACTCTCCGGCATAAGCGGCTGACGTGTGCCTGATGTCATGGGAACCAAAAAGTACGCCTTACAAGCTCGCATTGTCAAAGCTCGTTGCTACGCACTTCGTCTGCCCTAAACTTCGTCGGAAACTAGTTGGCCTCGGCCCCGCCTCGCACCGTTCCCTGTTCCCTCTGCGTTCATCCGTCATCTGCGGTAAAAATCTTCTCCAGGTTTTTTGTTTTCTTTGCTCCGCGCTTAATTCATCTCCCATCTGCGGTTAAAAAACTTTCCCGTTCCCCTTTTGTGACTTTTGCGCCTTTTCGCGGCTAATCGGTTTCCCATCTGGGGTTAAAATCCTTCTCCCGTTTTGTGCTCTCTGCGTCTGCCGTGAAATTCATTTCCCTTCGGGGCTTGCCTTTTTG
>JBJMGL010000066.1:0-17228 GCA_045807985.1 Bryobacteraceae bacterium | reverse complement strand
AGTGAGTCGGACAATATACTTTTTCACGGTAAAAGAGTGGAAAGAGAAAAGGCGCTCGGAGGCTGCCTCTTTTCCCCAATACCCCTCACCACTCTACTCAGTAAGTTACTCGTGACGAACTACTACTCCAGCCGCTCTCGAAGATAGTGCAGAATAGATTTTACTACCAAAGCTCCCACAATCAGCAAGGTAAGAAGCAGCGCCGTGCCTTTCAGCGTTAACGCCGCAAAGATAATGAGTAACGCATAAAGAATAAGCGCTGTTCGAAGGCCAATAACCGAGCGAGGGGAGTCGGGAGTGCTCATTGCGACGGCATGCTGTAACTGAAGGAAAAAGCCAGCCGTACCTGAAAGCCTTTGTAATCGGGCGGCAGCGGCGGTAGCGGATTGGACATGCTAAGACCGGCGATAGCAGCCCTGTCAAGCGGCTCGGAGCCGGATGAGCCCGCTGTCACCAGCTTCGGAATGCTGCCGTCACGGTTGATAATAAACTCAACAGTCGTTCGTCCACGCAACGCGCCCATGCGGGCGCTCTCAGGAATGACGTGCCTCCAGTTTGCGCGCACGATGGCCAAAATACGCGTTAAATACGGCTTGAAGTCGGCACCCTGCGGATCGCTCTGCAACTCCACAGCAGCATGGTTTCCGCCCGTGTTGCCAATGGAACCAGGGATATTGGGCATAGACTCAGACGAGTTATCATCACTGATCACAAGGTTTCGGCCAGCGGCATTCGTGGCGAGACTGCTGATAGCAGATTGAATCCCTGAGTTTGGCTTGAGCGTTGGATGCGGATTTGGCGGAGCCTCCGAAGCAATGTTCTGGAAAGGAGATTCCTTCTGTGCTGGCAAAGGCGCCGGGGGAAGTTGCCCCAAAGTTCCCGGAGGTAGCTGCCCAGGCATTTGGTTTACCGCGATTTGAGGAGCTTCCGGCACGATCTTCGGCGGCAATTTGGCCGTTTGTTGCGGAAGGACCTGCTTCGGCAACTCAAACTTTCTGACG
Source organism: Bryobacteraceae bacterium (assembly GCA_045807985.1). Classification (GTDB taxonomy): domain Bacteria; phylum Acidobacteriota; class Terriglobia; order Bryobacterales; family Bryobacteraceae; genus Bog-105. The sequence continues at coordinate 16,227 of JBJMGL010000066.1, read as the reverse complement.
CTTTGGCGAGGCGTGGCTCGACGCTCCTGGCGGGTAGGCGTGGCCAGCAAATCCGCTAAATCAATGCTCTTCGACAGTTTCTGCCGGTTGAGAGCCTTTTGCGTCAGTACGTCAGGAGGCAAATAGAGAGGCGTGTACTTAACAAGGACGTGCCGTTCAGGCACGCTGCGAAACGTAAAGCTCCTGAGCTGAATAGCAGCCGTAAATAGAATCAGATGAATACATAACGAAGCAGCACAAATCGCCAGCCATTGGATGCGGGGGCGCTCCTGGGGTAATCCGCGCAGTAAATCCAGTTCTGCTCCGCGTTCCTCAACTGCTTCGGTCATTGGCAAAACGAACTAAAGACGTTCTCAGCGAAAAGAAGGTTGCCCGGCGCGTCGAACTGTGTCTGCTACAATTTCGGCGTGCTTTGCTATTTTAGCAAGAATTGACTCCGCGACACGCAACGCATTGGTCGCCCCATAGCCATCGACACGCGGCCGCGAGCGCGCACGGACGCAATGGAAAAACGACTCCAGTTCCAGCCGCAGCGGTTCCGCCTTTTGGACGAATAATGGTTCAAAGCTGATCGGAGACTCCTCCTTCCGCCCGACCGCCAGCCGTAAGGCGTCCTGCCGCTGGTAGTCAATGGAGATGTACTCACCCGGCTGGAAAAGCCGTAATTTGCGGACCTGCTCCGTAGAAACCCGGCTGGCTGTCAAATTCGCGATACACCCCGAAAGGAAGACCAAACGAACATTAGCAATATCAACCTTAGGCGATAAAACCGAAATACCAGCGGCATGAACTTCAACAGGCAGCTCTTTGACGCAATTAAGAACTAAATCGAGATCGTGAATCATCAGATCAAGCACGACATCAATATCGAGACTCCGGGGAGTAAACATGCTCAAACGGTGAACCTCAAAAAAGAGAGGAACCGTAAGAGCCTGTTCCAGCGCTAAAACCGCCGGATTAAACCGTTCCAGGTGGCCAACCTGGAGTATGCGCCCACGCTTCTCTGCTAATTGAGCAAGCCGCTCGCCCGAAGCAGACGTGCTGGCAATCGGCTTCTCAACCAGAACGTCAATACCGGCTTCCAATAGGCGTCCTGCCAGGTCTGCATGAGTTTCAGTTGGCGACGCTACAACAGCAGCATCAACGGTGCCGACGATAGCTCCCACATCGGAATACGCAGGGCAGCCATACTGTTGTCCCAAGCTCTGACCGCGCGTCCAATCCGTGTCAACGATAGCGGCCAACTCCACACCCTCCAGTTGACTCATCACACGGGCGTGGTTACGTCCAAAAGATCCAACGCCGATCACCGCGGCGCGAATACGGTTCATACTTTGTGTTCCCACGGTGGATAGGCGATCACGGAAATATCCGCCTGATTAGCCTTTTCCAGAAACTCTTTTTTATCAAGCAGCAAAGTACGTCCGGCATCAAGCGCCAGCGCGGTTGTACGTGTCTCCCGCATCGTTTCAATAGTTGTCAATCCCACGACCGGAACATCAAAAAGCAGATGCGCGCGTCCATGTGATGCCTTTACCAAGCGCAGCGGTTTGCCGCTTGTGAGCTCAGCCGCTCTGCGCAGCATGGCATCCGTTCCCTCCATTGCCTCAACCGCCACGCATGCTTTCTCGCTGATGGCAACGCTCTGTCCAATATCTGCCGAAGCAAGAAGGGAAGCGATACGGCGGCCATAGCGGATATCAGCCTCTTCCTCCTTCGAAGGCTTGCGTTTGGTCAGGACTCCTTCCGGCGCGAGCAGATCTTTCAGCAAGCGTGTTGAATCAACCAGCTCAATACCTTCTTCGCGAAGCACCTTGCCCACTCCTCCGATCAGCGCCGCCGTGTTCTTTTCTTTGAGCGAAGTAATCAGCTTGAACAAACGCCAGTCCGGCTTGATCGAGGAAAAGATGCTGACGTGTTTTACCTGGCCCGTCATCATCACCTCGGTGACACCCTCACGCTTGAGAATATCTATGAGCTTCCCGAGCTGCCCGATATTGATCCAGTGCAGGGAGCGCGTCAGCCTCGCTAATTCGGGCGAAGCCTCATTCTCAATCGCGATCACGACAACCTCGTGCCCCTCGCGCTGCGCTGTTTCGAGCGCCAGAATCGGGAAGCGGCCATTACCGGCAATCATTCCATAACGTTGTGGCGAACCGTTCGGCAAGTTCGATCTTACTTTACGAAGCCGCGCTGTGAACCCCGAATAAAAGCAAGGAGCGTCTTTACTTCATCGGTTTGTGGAACTTCTTCTTCGATTCGCGCCAGCGCCTGCGTCGTATTAAGCCCCGAGCGGGTCAGAAGGCGAAAAGCATTCTGAAGGGTTTCAACAGACTCGTTGGAATAGCCGGTTCTCTCCAGGCCAATACGGTTCACCCCATAGACTTCCACTTCGTGATTAGCGGCTGTAATGGAATAAGGCAATACATCCTGCTTAATAACGCTGCGGCTGCCAATCATGGCGTGTTGCCCAATGCGGCAGAAGTGATGAATCGCTGTAAGCCCGCTGATGTTTGCGTAATCTTCGACAACGATATGCCCCGCAAAGGTAACGCCATTTCCGAGAATGGTGCGGTTGTGAATAATCACGTCATGCGCTACATGAACATAAGCCATGATCAAATTGCCATCGCCGATGGACGTTACCATCCCGCCGCCTTCCGTGCCGCGATTAATCGTGACGAACTCCCGGATGGAATTGCCGTCGCCAATACGCGTCTCCGAAGGTTCGCCTTTATACTTCTTGTCCTGAGGCGTCACGCCACAAGAGCAATAAGGATAGAAGATGTTGTCTTTTCCAATCGTCAGTTTGCCTTCCAGGTAAACATGCGCCAGCAGGCGGGTTCGTGCGCCAATCGTAACGCCGCTGCCAACAATGCAATAAGGGCCGATCTCAGCCTCACGGGAAATATCGGCATCGGGGTCGATGATCGCGGTGGGATGGATTGCCATCAGAGAATATCGACTGCGAAACTCAAGTGGACTGCGCCATTTGAGACTCCGGGGTCTCGACTGCGGTCTGTCCGGGAGCCATCTGGTCCGTCAACTTGCACATCAGGGTAGCTTCCGCGACAATCCGGCCATCAACCGTGGCAATGCCTTGCATCTTGGCAATGGAAGTCTTCAGGCGCAGGAGCTTCATTTCAAGGCGAAGCTGATCGCCGGGAACGACGGGTTTGCGGAATTTAGCATCTTCCACGGAGGCAAGGAACATCAGACGGCCCCGTGTGTGAGGAGCCAATTTAGCGACCAAGATACCCGCTACCTGCGCCATCGCTTCCACAATCAGTACGCCGGGCATTACAGGAAAGCCAGGAAAATGACCGGTGAATTGCGGCTCGTTGATCGTAACGTTCTTAATGCCGACGATGCTATCGTTTGTCATTTCAACAACACGATCAACCATCAACATCGGATAGCGATGGGGCAGAATGGCCGTGATCTCTTCAAAGTCCATCGATGTCATGGGAAGCGACTATGATAACAGCCAATGCACCCCTATCTTTCTTACGTTACAGCGCAACAAAAACAGATCATTGCCTTTATAAAGGAACTGGTGGAATGCGAGTCGCCGACTGACGCGCCAGCGGAGGTCAACCATTTTGTGGATCTGCTGATTTCGCATACGGGCGACATTGCCGTTGCTAAACGGATAAAGGCCAAGCGTTTCGGAGATCACCTGCGGCTTGAGTTCAAGCTTCCAGGGGGGCGTAAAGAAGGGCAGATTCTAGGATTAGGGCATTCCGACACAGTCTGGCCGATGGGAACACTGCGCCATATGCCATTCCGCTTATCGAAAGGACGGCTATGGGGGCCAGGTGCGCTCGATATGAAATCCGGTCTAGCCTTCTTCATCACGGCTGCGCGAACATTGCGTGAACTAGACATCCCAGTCAACCGCAAAATAGCGTTATTAGTGGTCTCTGATGAAGAAGTGGGGAGTCCCACCTCGCGCCAAGTGACGGAAGTCGAGGCAAAGCGTAGCAACGCTGTGCTGGTGCTGGAGCCGGGAACTGGTTTAACAGGCAAGCTGAAAACCGCTCGCAAGGGTATCGGGCACTATATCGTTTCCATTGAAGGAAGGGCAGCGCACGCCGGTGTTGACTTTGACAATGGCGCGAGTGCCATCCTCGAAGCGGCAAAGCAAATCGAGAAAATCTCCGCCCTCACAAACAGAGAGCGCGGAATAACGGTAAATCCTGGAGTCGTTAGTGGAGGAACACGCTCAAACGTAGTGGCAGCGGAAGCCCGGATCGAGGTTGACGCCAGAGCCGTCCGGATGCAGGACACGGAAACCGTGGATCGCAAGCTAAAGGCATTACGGCCCGTAGACAAACGTTGCAAGGTGCAGGTCGAAGGTGGATTAAACCGCCCTCCCATGGAACGCACCAAAGCCATCGCCAGATTGTTCACGCAAGCGCAGGAGATCGGTACCCAACTGGGTTTGACACTGGAGGAATCCTCCACCGGTGGCGGCTCGGACGGAAACTTTACTGCGGCGTTAGGCGTGCCAACCCTTGACGGGCTGGGTGGTGTCGGCGAAGGCGCGCACGCAGCAAACGAAAACATCCTAGTAGACTGCATAGCCGACCGGGTAACTTTGCTTGTGGGATTGCTATCGAACTTATAACTGTTAATGCTTAGACATCTTAATTCTAAGTTCGATGCACAATCGTCCGCAGCGAAATTCTATTTGGAATCGCCCGGTTAACGGAAGGAAAACGCCGGGATGAGTTGGAGATAAAAACAGGATTGCTACTTGGCTCGATCCTATGCGAACCGGTACCTGTAAAAGCAAGTGATTACTGTGCAACCACTAAGTTTGCTCGCCAGCGAAGCGGGCTTACACTTGATGAAAACGACCTCTGGATAGCAGTCACTGCGTTATCTTTAGGCGCAATTTTGGTGAGCCGTGACCGGGATCTTAACGGTATTGCCGGTTTACAGGTTCTCACCCTGGCCTGAACTAATTTTCACTGTCTCGAATAGGCGGATTGCATAATCTATGGAGATAGTTAGCCCCATAGAGCCACTAGCGTCTTATGAAGGGTAAAGTCACGAGTCTCGTATTGGCAGGCGCATTTGCGGTAGGGACCTTTACTCAGGACAATTCGCCAAGCCTCCTCGTTGGTTCGCGTTTTCTCACTGCTCTGATCACAACCGCTTGGTTCGGCGTGATGGGAACCGGGCTGTACTTTTGGGCAAAGCATACCCGGCAGGAAATGCCTCAACACGGAACCAATCCAACACAGATAGACGAAAACCTGCCCTTGCGGCAGTTAGCGACAGCTCTCGAGCATAACAAAGCAGTAACCGTGACGGAAAACCTCGAAGGCGACAAAGAAGCGATTCAGCAGGAGAGCACGCATAAGATTTCCGGTTAACATAAGCGCCCGCACGTGAGAAAATAGTCTCTTGCGGATCGTTTCTGACGGCATATACTACGCTGCTGTACTGGCGGTAATTGGGGGAGCCCTTTCTTACTTCGGGTACTGGTGGATTAGTATATTATTCTACGCTTTAGCGGCATTCTGTCTCTATTTCTTTCGAGACCCGGAGAGAACTCCGCCTCCGGGTAACGTGATCGTCTCTCCCGCCGACGGCAAAGTCGTTTCCGTCCGTCAAATCTCGCCGGATGAAACACGAGTCAGCATCTTTCTGAACATCTTCAACGTCCATGTCAACCGGACGCCGATTGCTGGTAAGATCACCGAAGTGCTCTATCGCAAAGGCAGGTTCCTGGTTGCCAGTCATGAAGCGGCTTCCGTTGAAAATGAGCAAAATACTTTGGTTGTTGATGGGCCGCAAGGACGGGTCGTTTGCCGCCAGATTGCTGGTTTGATTGCCCGGCGGATTATCTGCTACAAACAGGCGGGTGATTCTGTAGCTGCCGGTGAGCGTATCGGATACATCAAATTTGGATCGCGGGTAGATGTGCTCTTCGGTCCTGAATGGAAAGTGGCAGTGAACGTTGGCGATAAAGTAGCATCTGGAACCAGCGTGCTTGCCAATCCTTCGTCCACGGAGAGAACTATCTGACTTCCCAGGAACAGCTTGGAGGATCGCGCCCCAGCAATAAGCGGCCGCGCCGGGCGGCTTATGCGCTGCCCACGTTATTCACCAGCGGCAATATATTTCTGGGCTTTGTTGCCATTCTCCAAGCCTTTGAGGGCGCATTACAGGTGCGTGGCGGCGATTTCGGTGCCAATGCCCATTTTGCTTTAGCGGCCAAGTTGCTTGGCTTCGCCGTGTTTTTTGACGGCCTGGACGGTCGGATTGCCCGCATGACAAACACGGTCAGCGACTTTGGCCGGGAGTTGGACTCGCTTGCGGATGTGATTACTTTCGGTATTGCGCCCGCAGTGCTCGCTTTTGTTTGGGGCGTGTTGTTTGTCGCTGCTCCCGACGGAGGCAATCTCCTGAGTCACCTGAGCCGGGCCGGTTATCTGCTGGCCTTTTTCTATCTCCTGTGTGGGGCCGTAAGATTAGCCCGCTTCAACGTGCAGACCAATCCGATGCCGAAGAATCCAGGGCGGCCTGACCGGAAGTACTTTGTCGGCATGCCGATTCCCGCGGCAGCCGGTTTCGTGGCGGCGGTCGTTTTTGTCGACCCATCTCCGGTTCGCTCCTTCTTTTTCTCCGTTATCTGGTTGATCTTACTGGGGATCGTGTCCTTGCTGATGGTCAGTTCCTGGCGATATCCCAGCTTCAAGCAGATTAATATTTCAAAACCGCATCCCACGCTGATGACTTTACTGATCGGAGTAGTCGCTGTTGCCATCTGGGCTTGGGCGCAGCCGGTGTTGCTGACCATGGCGATTACCTATGTGCTGAGCGGTATCCTGATTCGAACAGGCGGTTTGATAAAAAGGCGCAAGCGGACGCGTCCACCCACCTCCATACCGGAACATCAAATTGGCTAGGCAAGCATCCACTACTACAACTCAAATTGCCTTATTGGGCGGCGAAACGCTTTTAGGCCGTGAATTGCAGGACGTCCTCCAAAGCCGTGCAGGGGATATAACGCTCAAAACGTACTCCGCTAGTGGCGAGGGCAATTTCGGAGAGCAGGAAGGTGAACCGGTATATCTAGAGCCGTTAGATACGCAAGCGGTAAACTCCAGTCTGGCCGTGATTGTCGCAGGTGTACCCGAGGGCGCGGACAAGGCATATCAGTTGGCCAAAGAGGCCCGTGGAAAAGTGAAGTTGATCGATTGCACCGGCTATCTGGAGAGCCGGTCAGAAGCCAAGATCATAGCGCCACTATTAGAGGAGCCAAAACAGTCAAACTGGCTGTTGGTGACGGCGCACCCGGTTGCCTCCGCGCTTGCGTCCGTTCTAAAACGATTGACGAATTACCGCCGGATGGAGCGGGCCATCATCAATGTATTCGAGCCAGCCAGCGAACGCGGCAAACGAGGCATCTCAGAACTGCATCAGCAAACCACCGGCTTGTTAGCTTTCAAGCCGCTGGATAAGCAAGTATTCGATACGCAACTGAGCTTCAACCTTTTATCGCAGTACGGAGAAGAAGCGCCCGTCCAACTGTCTACCGTGGAACAGCGTATAGAACGGCACTTGGCTATGCTTTTGAAAAGTTACGCCAATGGTGAGCCTATCCCTGCACCCTCGCTCCGGCTGATACAAGCACCTGTCTTTCACGGTTACAGCATCTCCCTATGGATCGAGTTTGACCCGCAAGCTGCGAAGAGCGTCAATACTCAGGCATTAGGAGAAGCATTGGCATCGGCGCAAATCGAAGTACGAGGCGCGGGCGAGGAGTCGCCAACCGGCGTGGGAGCTGCCGGTCAGAGCGGATTGATGGCGGGTGATATTCGAGTGGACAGAAATAACGCGCATGCTGTCTGGATTTGGGTGGTGCTGGATAATTTGCGCGTAACAGCGGATGCGGCAGCTGATGTCATCCGCGGCTTGGGAACCCATAGCCAGTGACACGACGCGGGGTTTGCAGCATGTTGGTGGGAGCCGGTGCGGTAGCGGCCTCCTCCTGTGGCTATCATGTAGGCGGAAAAGCCGACCTCGTGCCGAAGAGCATACAGACGATCGCCATACCCGCTTTCGTCAGCTCATCCATACGTTACAAGCTGATGGACATACTGCCGCAACAGATCGGGCGTGAGTTTATCGCCCGGACAAGATTCCGCGTTTTAGATAATCCAAGCGAAGCCGATGCCATTTTAAATGGCAGCATTAACGCTGCCCAGGTATTCCCAACTATTTACGATCCAACTTCGGGTAAAGCGACAAGCGTGCAAGTGCTGGTGGTTGTAACGGTCAATTTCCTGGAGCGCGCCACGGGCAAGGTCCTGTATTCCCGTCCCAATATGGCTTTTCGGCAGAACTATAGCATTGCGGTTGATCCACATCAATTTTTCGATGAAAGCGGTCCGGCATTTGACCGTGTCAGCCGGGACTTGGCGCGTGACATCGTGAGCGCCATTGTCGAAAACTTCTAAACTGTAACTGGTAATGACGCCGGAACACTTTCTCGCTCAAATTTCGAAACAACCGCTAGCCGCGGCTTATCTGTTTTTAGGGCAAGAGGGCTATGGGAGACGGTTGTGCAAGGAAGCGCTTATCAAGCGAGTGCTGCCTGCCGATGCCCGAGCCGAAGGGCTTACGCAATTAGACCTGGAAAGCACTACGCTTTCCCAAGTCTTAGATGATGCGCGCTCACTTTCTTTATTTGCCTCCCAAAGGATACTCTGGATCGCGAGCGCGGAACTGGCGCTGCCACGGCGACTTACATCCAGCGTTGATGAAGAGGGCGGCAATGAGAATACAGCAGAGTCCCACCTTCTTGCTTACTTAAAAGCGCCGACGCCTGGAACTGTGTTAGTGCTGGAGTGCAGCCGCTATGACTTTACCGGCGATGATCGTGCCAAGATCGAGCGGGTACAAAAGTTCTACTCCGCCGTTCCAGTAACCGTGGAATTTCGGCAATCTACCCCGGAATCGAGCCGCTCCCTGGCGCAGCAGCTTGCCAGCGAACACAAACTGAAACTAATGAGCCGAGAACTGGCGGTCTTACTCGACGCAGTAGCGGGTGACGCCAACCGGCTAGCGGCGGAGATCGAGAAACTGGCGCTTTTCGTCGGCACGGAGCGGGCGGTCACCGCGGAAGATCTGCAAGCACTTGTTCCGAATGCGGCCCAGAGCACCATCTTCGCTTTAGTGAACGCGCTTGGCAGAGGTGACCGGATGGCGGCTCTGAATTCACTGGACGTCTTGGTGCGCGAGGGTGAATACCTTCCGCTTGCTTTAACTTTCTTGAGCACGCAATTCCGTTTAGCACTGGCGGCAAAGGAGGCCCGCGTGACTTCCTCGCAGCAAGCCCAGAGTTTCTTCGGCAAGATGGGCGTGCGCATGTGGCGGGACCGCGCGGAGCAGGTCGTTGCCACCGCGAATGCGTTTACAAAAGAGGCTCTGGCAAAAGCGGTTGCCGTGATCTACGCCACTGATAAGAAGTTCCGCGAAGGTTATCGAGATGATCGAGTCATTATGGAATCGCTGATTCTAGCCATGACCGCCGCTCGACCGTAAACGCCTGCGCCAGTCGAACAAGACCACGCCTGTTGCCACCGATACGTTCAGCGAGGAAACTGCCCCCGCCATGGGAATCCGGACAAGCACATCGCAGTGCTTCTGGACATTCTGATGAAGCCCCTTGCCTTCGCCGCCGAGAACGATAGCTGTTGGCGATGTATAGTCAACATGGTCGTAAACCTCCGTCCCACGCTCATCAAGGCCATAAATCCAGAAGCCGTTTTCCTTCAGCCGGTCGAGAGCTTGCGTGACATTCGTGACACGCGCAACCGGCAAGTACTCAAGCGCGCCCGCCGCGGCGCGATCAACTGTTTCAGTGAGCGGTGCTGCCCGGCGCTCCGGAACAACCACCGCATTTGCGCCGGCAGCATGAGCAGTCCGGATGATAGCGCCAAAGTTATGCGGATCTTCTACGCCGTCGAGCACCACGAGAAGTTCCGCGCCCTGCATGACGTCACTCAATTCCGAATAGCCGCGAGCCGACCCGAACGCGATCACATTCTGGTGCGCAATGCCCTTGGCAGCCCGATCAAGGGTCTCACGAGACTCGAAGCGAACGGGAATATCCTGCGTGCGGCAGAGATCAATGATTTCCTGCAGCCGCGGACCGGCAGCGCCTTTGGCTATAAGGACCTTTTCCAGCGTACGTCGAGCACGCAAAGCTTCCCGGACCGGATGGATGCCGAGCACTAATCGGTTCACAATGAAAAGGCTACAACGTAGTCGCCCAAAGGCGCTGCACCCGTTGGTTGATGGCTACCGGCGCAGATGACCAAATACTGCTTTCCGTCCGGCCCTGCATACGTCATGGGCATGGAACGTGCGCTGGTCGGCAGGTCTCCTTTCCAGAGTTGCCTGCCGGTTTCAACATCGAAAGCGCGGATGCCGGGATCAAGCGTACCCGCTTGAAACACAAGGCCGCCAGCCGTCACGATCGGGCCGCCCAGCGCAACCGAGCCCCACTTCTCCGGCAGTTTAGCGCCCAGTTGTCCTAGCGGAACCTCCCATTGCTTTTCGCCGGTGCTGGACTTAATGGCAAGAAGAGTTCCCCAGGGTGGCGCCGTGCAGGGTATGCCTTTGGGACTAAGCAGTATGCGGCGCATCATGCCATAGGGAGTACCGCGTTGACGCGCGAACTCCCAATCGCCGTTCAGCTTGCGGGCGCGAGTTTCACGCATCCTGGTGTCAAACTCTTCCCGCGGAATGAGCCGGACTTCAGCCGCGATATTGTTAGTTGGAACAATCAGCAAATCATGATTTCGGTCATACGCCATGCCACTCCAGTTCATACCTCCAGCATGGCCTGGGAGAGAAAGCGTGCCTTCGAGCGACGGTGGAGTAAAAACATCGCCTGTACGCAATTTACTGATTTCATCCGCACACCATTTGCGGTCCTCCTCGTCAATGCCCCAGGCATCAGCAGTAGTCATGTGCTGCGCGGAGATCGGAGCAGGTTTCAGCGGGAAAGATTGAGTGGGCGAGGCCGTTTCGCCAGGTACATCGCTCTTCGGGACTGGGCGTTCCTCCACGCCGAATACCGGCTTGCCGGTTTCGCGATTCAGGATAAAGAGGTTTGCTGTTTTAGAGCCAATCGCGATGGCGGGAATGGTTTGACCATTACGATGAACATCAAACAGAAGCGGCGGAGAAGCGACATCATAGTCCCAAAGATCATGGTGAACCGTTTGAAAATGCCAAACAAGCTTTCCCGTGTCGGCTTGCAGCGCAACAACGGAATTTGCAAACAGATTATCCCCGAGCCGTTCGCCTCCGTAATAGTCCGGACTCGCGCTGCCAATGGGAACAAAGACTAGATTGCGAGATGGATCAGCGGCAATTACGGACCATGCGTTAGCCGCGCCTGTCTTCGCCGCGCTTCCATTTTTCCAGGTGTCCGCCCCAATTGCATGCCCATCTTGCGGGATTGGGTCCCAAGTCCATTTCAGCTTGCCTGTTGCCGCATCAAAGGCGCGCACTTCACCGCTAGCCTGGTCCGTGGAGCCATTATCCGACACGCCGGACCCAACAATAATCAAATTTCCGATGACGGCAGGCGGAGATGTTTCTTCGTATTCCGCGAATTCGTGTGGCGGCAATCGCAGCCCCTTTCGCAGATCAATCACTCCGTTGTCGCCAAACTCCTTGCACGGTGTACCCGTACGTGCATCGAGTGAGATCAGCCGGGCATCAATGGTCGCTAGATAAATACGGCGCTGCCCGGAAGGTGAGACCCACGTGGAAACGCCACGCTGACTGTAGTCGCCGTAGCCTCCATCTTTATCAAGGTGAGAGTCGTAGATCCAGCGTGGTTTGCCGTTTATCGGATCAAGCGCGAAGACCCGACCGAGAGGTGTGCTGACGAAAAGAGTGCCATCAACGTAAAGCGGCGTTGTTTCAAAAGCGGTGGCCTTATTATGTTTGGGCTGATAAGCATCGCCGGTTCGAAAAGTCCAGGCAACCTTTAAAGACCCAACATTTTGGCGATTCATGGAAGTTAGCGGCGAGAACCGCTGTCCTCCGGCATCATGCCCATAAGCAGGCCAATCGCCGGTTTGAGCGGCAGCGAAGCAGATAACCGCAAGAGCCGCAAAGGTCAGAAAAGTGCGACAAAACCGCATGTGTCCAGCATACGAGTTGTTTTCAAAACAAAACGATCACTTTCTTTCCGGCTCGTTTCGGATGATTTTTCCGTTGGACAAAACGAAGCCATACGGGTATTTCACGGTAATCCAATCCGCCAATTGCTGCTCGAAGTACTCGGTCTCTTCCTCGGTCGCCAGTAGCGCTTTGCGCGCCGCGTACCAACGTTGAAATGTTTTGTCGACTCGTCCCTTCTCGTGTTCGTTCTGCAGCCGCTCCAGCTCCTGCATCTGCTGCCGGTACTCGCGCCGTAGACGGTTCTCCTGCCGGTGCAGGTTGTCCAGTTGCCTGGCGGCCGTCTCCTGCACGTGCGCGTCGAGCAGCACGGCGCGGACTTGGGAGTCCGGTTCATCGGCAAACAGATCGGGGGCGCAGCGGCGACGGGCCAGGGCCAAAATACCCGTTTCTAGACCCGGAATGCGATTGAGACGCCATTGCAGGTCGGCTAAGGTTTGCACGATTTGCTCCTGGAGCATGCCCTGAGGTTCGAACTCTTCGCGGTAGCGTTCGACATGGGACTGGTAGGCTTTGGCGTCATCAGTGGGGAGCAGGACCGTGTGGCCGGTGAGACCGGTCTTGACGGCGTTGAGCGAGGATTTGGCCTTGCCAGCGATAGTTTTCGGTCCGGTACTTTTTTGTGCATTGGCGTGGTTAGCAGCGAGGCGGCGCTCGCTGACGGGGGCGGCAAACTTCTTTGAGGCCATTCGGCCACACGGTAACAGCCTCCCATCGCCCCAGTGGGGAAAAACGGGCTAAGCGCAAGAAGGCGCGGCAAAAAGAAAACGCGCAGCGGTCGTGATCTCGATGAGCCCACCGGGTTATCCCTCGGCCTGGTTGCTTCCCGCAGAGCCAGCTTCTGTTTCGCCCGGCAAGCTCATGGTAGCTCTGCCGCGCCCCCCGCGGTTTTCTCAACTTCCGTGTTGCCCGTCATCCGACCGGAACCCGACAATCGTCTCTCTCCGCGTACAGGAGACCCTTTTCGAGAACTGTCTTCTCAAATGATTCTTCGCAAGTCAGCGCATTTGTTGAAATTCAGTTCAGGATGTCTTAAGAAACGCAATGGGGGCTCACGATCTTCCGGCCAAAGTTCGATGCCGAATGGATGACTTTGAGCACATAGCTCCCGGCGCTGTAACGCTTGAAACCGGTGGGAAAGTAATCGTTGCACGTTCGTTGCCGGTCGAAACCAGTCCTCGAGCATCGCACACCAACCACGGTGTCCGACATCCGCAGTACGAAACAATTTGAGCGACGGCACTCTTCAATAGCCGTGCGGCGTCGCATTTTCATCACCAGATTCGGATCAGCGTCACGCGATACCGCGAGGATGTCGTACTTCTGCGCTGCACCCGTTCGCAGCGTGAAGCCTCGGCTAGCTCACCAGCGCTTGTCCAGTCCGCTTCGGTTTTGAGGGCAGCGCAGGGGCATTATCAAAGATCCGCAAAAAAAATCGTTCGATCGTTGTGTGTGAGCTCGCGTTTTGTCGCCCTTCTTGGCGAGAAAGCTGGAAACCCAAGTTTCCAGCTGGCGGGAGGAACAAATGCATCAGTTCACATTGTGCTGCCATTCTTCCGGCTCTCAGCCGAAGGGCATTTTAACAGACGTTCAATTTCGAAAAGGAGAAACAATCTATGGCAATTTGTGGAAAAGGCAAAATACGCGGGCTGGTGATGGCTCCAGCTATCTTCGCTCTCATTGCGGGCATAATCCCGATGGCCGAAGCTCAAGAGGAACAATCAGGGTTATCGGCACCGACGAAGGGGTCCTGGTTAGCCGACAACCAGCGCGGTCTAGCATCACCCATCGAAGGATCTTGGATCTTCACAATAGACGTAACCGGCCAGGGTACTTTTAATTCTCTCATCTCATTCACGGCGGGTGGGGTCGTTGTAACGACTGCTTCGGTGCCTCCGGCATCGCCCTTCTACGGAAGCTGGAAGCAGAGGGAGCCGAATCGCTTCAACGCAGTCTTCTATGCGTTCATATCGGATACTGCTGGTATAGGCGTGGGCCTATCTAAAATAAGTCTTCGGTTGCACCTTACAAGCCGGAATGAAATGGCAGGTACCGCGGTGGGGTATATGTGCAATCTGCAGGGTGAAAACTGCGTCAATCCAGTAGACTTTCAATTCACAGGCAAGCGAATCGTCCCCGAAAACGAATAACTCCGAGACGGAATCGCTTCGGAGGGATGGACAATGAATACATTCGCGAGGCGGTCCGCGGTCGACGGAGAGGCACGAACGCGTCAGAGCGTTGTTAACTATTGTGCCCCGTCGTACCGAATCGTCTCGCCTCGCGAAACCCAACCGCCGGACGGATTGGGCCAACAAGACGGCCTAGGGCCAACTTGCTGAAGATCGTATGCAAGCCGCTTCCTTTCATGCTGCCCTGTTGCGTTCCAGATCTTTAATCTGATAGCCTGAGTCGCCCACGTTCTGTTACACTTCTAATCCAATGGAAGTGTAATGCCGATCGAGCCGTTACAGCCCGTGACACGTCTCCTGCTGGGGTGGGCGGGCGGTGATCGGAATTGCCTGGACCGTCTCATTCTACTTTTGGACACGGAACTTCGGCGCATAGCCCACCGCTACATGCGCTTGGAGCGGGACGGGCACACGCTGCAAACCACCGCACTGATTAACGAGGCGTACCTGCGATTGGTGAATGAGACAGAAGTCAGATCGCAGCATCGGACACAATTTTTGGCGTTGGCCGCGCAAGTAATGCGCCACATCCTGGTAGACCACGCTCGTGGTGTGTGCCGGGGAAAGCGAGGCAATGGCATCCGCGAGCTGCCGTTAGACGAGGCTTTCATCTTTTCGCGTCAGAAATCAAACGACCTGATTGCTTTAGACGAGGCGCTTTCGCGCCTGACAGATACCAGTGCCCGAAAAGCGAAGGTGGTGGAGTTGCGCTATTTCGGCGGTATGACCGTGGAGGAAGTCGCCGAAGCGCTTGCGGTTCACCCTAATACTGTTGTTCGGGACTGGAAAATCGCCAAAGCCTGGCTGAAGCGCGAAGTTGGCACCAGCAAGGTGAACCAGGCGCATCTCGATGCCTAAGACTTGGAAGCGCATCGACGAATTGTTTGACGCTGCATTGCCGCAACGGCCCGAGCGTCGCGCCCAATTCTTAGAGGAAGTTTGCCCTGACGATGCCGAACTCCGCCGTGAGGTGTTGTCGCTTTTGAATTCCGCTGACACGGCTAACAGCTTTCTGGAAGATCCGCCGGTGCGATCCGCGGAGCAGCGTCCATGCCTCCAGCGTGGGTACAAGCTCGACCACTTCGAAGTCTTGGATCTGATCGGGCGAGGCGGAATGGGTGATGTTTACCAAGCGCGAGATTTGCGCCTAAAACGTGATGTCGCTCTGAAGGTCCTCCCTGCAGATTTTGCCCGCAATCCTGCCAGCGTCATGCGGTTTGAGCGTGAAGCGCGTGCGGCAAGCGCGCTGAGCCATGAAAACATTGTCCAGGTGTACCAAGTCGGGCACAATGATGGAATTTATTGGATCGCCTCCGAGCTTGTCCGCGGCCAATCACTACGTCACCTGATCGAACGCGGGGCTGTGCCCGTGCGCCGCGCCATCGAGATCGGGATCCAAATCTCGGACGGACTCGAGGCGGCGCATGCGGCCGGTGTTGTTCATCGTGATCTAAACCCCGGAAACGTGATGCTCACGCCCGAGGGCAGAGCGAAAATCCTGGATTTCGGATTGGCGAAGAGTGGTGACGTCAACTGTGACAGGAACGGAACTCCAGGGGCGCAAGGGCTTACCACGCCGGGCTTGATCCTGGGCACTCCGGGCTACATGGCACCCGAGCAGATTGCCGGCAAGCCGGCCGATGCGCGATCGGATATTTTCGGCTTGGGCGTGATCCTTTATGAAATGCTTTCGGGCAAACCCGCATTCAACGGCGATTCCACTGTTGAGTTAATCAATGCCAACCTGAAACATGATCCCGCAGAATTGCCATCCTCCGTCCCATCCCCACATCAACGAATCGTGCATCGTTGT
>JBJMGL010000065.1:0-2069 GCA_045807985.1 Bryobacteraceae bacterium | reverse complement strand
TCTAAACAGTGCGAATCAGCCTGCCTGTGCTCTCACGAGAACGGAGAAAATTCCACCGGACGTGAGCTTTTTCCTACCTATGTCTCCAAACTTAGCTTTGGCGCGCGACTTCAGCAATCGAAATTGCGTTTCCGTTAGGGCCATCTCGCGACAGATCTGCTCCTGAGGCTGTTCTTTCAAATAGAACCGGACCAGGATATCGCGATCACGCTGCGAGAGCGCGGCCAGGGCGCTTTGCATCAACTCGGCCTTCTGGCGAAGCATGGCTTCCTGTTCGGGATTTTGCTTCCGGTCGGCGACTGTAATGCCGCTTTCCAAGTCCGCTTGCTCCCGCCGCGTGTGCACTGCGGTTTCAATATAAGCTGCCACTTGCCGGCGCACTACCGTCCGCACGAAACCCATCAAACGTTCCGGCTCGCGCAAATCGCCGCGCTTGATTGCATTGACGACAATCAGAAACGTATCATGCACTTTGTCTTCTAGCTCTTGAGGGCCGAGCTGGCGGCATAAATAGTACCGGATACCGCGGCTGAACAGCTTGTACAACTGTTCCATGCCGGCGTCTTCGCCGGCTTTAATCTTATTGACGAGAACGCCCCATTCAATGGGGGAATATCCCGTTCTGGAGGTTCTACTGACCTCTTGAGTCCGCTGACTACCGTCACTAGCGGGCGCCGGATAAAGTTTGGGCTGCGTTGCCACCATAAAAGAGTTCGAAGTTACTCCTTGGAAATGATCGAGTAGGCCGCCCAAAAGGACGGTGAACCACGGTAATCACGATTCCGCTGCATATCTAATTGAGCTTGCTGCAAGGCGATGGCTGCTCTGTTTGCCAGTGGGACGGCTGGCTTAGATTCAATATTAGCCTGTAAATGGCGATAAAATTCCGAAAAGAAGCGTCCGGAATCGTCCGGGGTCGGCCAGGCACTTACCAGGACCGCATCCGCACCCGCTAAAAGCCAGGCGCGGCTTAAGCCGACCAAGCCAGCGCTCGGAAGGGTCTTACCTTGTTCGGAGAAACAGCCGCTCATAACTACCAAGCTGCCGGGTAGATGATAAGTCGCGATGGTTTCGGATGTCAGCAGCTCGGGTATGCCGTCTTTCAAGCTGAGCGCCAAGGCGGCTTCCTGGGCTTGACCGGAGGGACTGACCACATGCACCGCGAAATGCACAATCTCCGGAGAGCGATCCAGACTTTTGCGAAGATTCCGGATGGTTGCCTGCGTCCCGACGAGCAGTTGCTCATCCGACATGCGGCTCAACATGGCTGCGGTCCGTATTTCCTTTTCGCTTCCGACCAAACGAGCCAACGAGATGGTAGCGCCATCCTCACTGGATTCGGAGTCTTTCGTCCGCGCCAGGCGCGAATCCGCCAAATTGTAAATGGGATCGGCAATCCCAAGAAAAGAGAGAGCAGGGGACTTATGATCAGGCACAAGCAGTAACAGTTCGCTCGGCAGAAAGCGAAGGGTGTGGTTTGCGACAAGCGTCGAGTTTGGGCGAGACGTATCGGGAAGACTGGAGAAGGGGACTCCGTTCAGCAGCGACCCATCACCGACAATCAGCCATTCCGTTTTCTCCGAAAAACGGGAGGCGAGCTGTCCAAACAGGGCTCGCGAAAGATTCAAACCGGCAGTGTGATCTACATCCGGCGCGGCACGGCGGGTCCGAGTTGCCGCCGTCCAGCGGGTCGCCATCGTCGTTATCGCACCTTCCGACTCGAGTTGATAGACACTCACATCAGTTGCCGTAACCGCCCACAGGAAAGATTTCTCCCTACCCAAGCAAAAGCTGAGCAGCACCTGTGTACCACTTAATCTATTCTGAATATCTCTAAGTGAATTCCTACGGAGATTTTTCTCGCCCTGCAAAACATTCTTATCGGGTTTTAAGCCAATTTGATTTTCGATCTCCCCCAACTCGGCATGAATTCTAGAAAGGTTTTGTCTATCTTCGTCTGTATTTCGCCCTAAAGTGACCCGCGCCTGCACTAGTTGGAGTTCAGAAAGCTTCCCAAAATAACTTTCCGGAAGCTGAAACTGCCTTCCCAGGGCGGAAGTCAACTGCTC
>JBJMGL010000064.1:0-6401 GCA_045807985.1 Bryobacteraceae bacterium | reverse complement strand
TGCCGTTCGATGTCAGTGGACAGCGATGCATCATGTATGAGGATGCTTCTCATCTTCATGAACAATTATAGAGCGAGCTAGTGAAGCTCGGATTCGCGGAAAAGCCTCCTCGCAAGGAGAACTGAAATCGTCTGATCCGACAAACACGAAGGAGCCAACTACGGTCGGTTAACGGCGCACTCGGAAACAGCAGCTTCTGAAGGGCCTCGGTACGCCAAATAGCGTGCAAAATCTTACGCCAAATAATTCGCAAAGTGACAGCTGATTACTGGTATTTCTTACGGCAGCGTGTACGTGATTCCTGATAAGAACTGGAACGAATTTTTTCTGAATCCGGGCGATGGGTTGTTGATAAAGGAGTCTGTTACGCCCAGGGTATAGCTGATTCGCCTATAGATGGGAATTGTGAGCGTGACGTTGCCGGTGCCTGAATAAGCATTCAAGTTCGACCAAGCGGGCGTGATGGATAAGCTTTCGTGAAATGTGATTTTGTTTTGAAATTTACGGTTGTACGTTTCGGAAAAAAGCGAACTGATTAAATGCTGATTCTGGGATGATGCGAAAAACGACTGATCCTCATAAACCAAGGCAGCCCGGAGGTCAAGCTGCTCATTCGCTGACTTCAGCGTGGACCAGCCAATGCCGCTGCCGTAAGTCTGCTGTAAGTCTAAACCTTGCGAGTAGTCGTGATCGAATCCGGTCGCAAAGAAGGAGAACAGGCGCGGGCTGAAGTACCGGTCCCGCTCTCCGTCTGCATGAAAAATAGAAGTTTTTACAACGGGTGTGTTGGGCTGATTCAACTCTCCGTAAGAAGAGCTAAACGTCAAAGTTGTTCGAGTTTCAGGGTCCATCCAGTTTTCGCCGGGTATGTCGCGGAAGAAATTGACTGAACTGGTGTAACTCTGATTTTGCTGTGTCGCTTGCACCAGCGCCAAGCCGACCGTTCCCGAGCCCTTCCAGTTTTGATACCAAGCCGGACGCGATAGCACCACTTTGTCAAAGGTAGGCAGATCAATAACGTCCTGCGTGTTACTCAACGGCAGCGTTAACGGCGGCATATTTGGAGCGGTGCTTACCAGGACGTTGCCATCCGATACGCTGACCGTGCCTTGCGGAATTCGTAATCCAGTTTCGCTAGTGCGAAGCTTTATTCCCTTTTCAACGACCGCGAACTTTTGCGCGGAGTGCAATTCCTCGATTTTGCTCCAGTCAACGGTAACATCCCCGGCCATGTCGCTGTGGAATAAGACAGTGGCGCCGGTGGAGCGCTGTAGTTTACCGATCAGCTTCTCCCCATTCTTAAAAAGAAGCGTGTCCTTGCCGGTTTGGGCTTCGCATTTATAGGGGAAGTAAAAAAGAAGTGTTTCTGCCAGAAGAAGGAAAGGAAAAAGTCGTATCAGTTTCGGTTTAACGTTCATCGATTCTCGGTCTAAGCAAACTCACGAAGTAAATTGACTCGCATATAAATCAGTTGGAATCCCGCACGTTCGTAATTACGGTGGGAGCCGCTGCCTGGCAACACGGAAACCATCGCCAGATCGCACCCTGCTCCTTGCGCGGCCGCTAATCTTTCGCGTATTAAAAGTGATTGCCAGCCCTTCCGTCGTGCTCCGGTCAGAATGGCATCTCCAAAAAAGAGAGCGACACGGTCCTGAACAGACATCGCCGCGCCGCCGACCGGCTCATTTTCCCCCGCGATCCAGCACCGCGCATTACGGCAGGTCGCAGCCATGACATTCACCTGTGACTCAGTGACCGGCACGTATTCCGCAAAGCCTTGGCTTACCACGCGTGACCATTGCAGTTTTTCCTCCGGTGATACTAACCGCAAGGCAGATCGTTGCTCAAGCATCTCATCAGGCTGAATACGGCGAGCCAACACATTGTTGAACTCAATGATGCGATAAGGCTGGCTCTGCACAAAGCTAAGGACCGAATCATCCGCCATCGGGCAAAGGTCCAGGAGGCATGGGCTCCCGCGCTCACGATAAAACGCCTCTAAATGTTCCATTTCTTCCTTCGGAACTCTGCCGTTCATACCAATACCTAAGGCATGCGTCATAGGCGAACCTATTCCAGCGAAAATGGCAGTTCCTCCCGCGATGGACTCAAAGACGGCATCTGGGATGGCTTCCGGTGCGAGATGCGCCATCTCAAGTCCATTGGCCGCTTCTACCTTCTCAAGCCGGGCAGCAAAAACTCGATCTGAAGATAAAAGATTCACGCTATAGCGATCTGCGTTTGAATGGGAACAGAGCACAGATGCTGGTCACTACGTTCCCGGCCCCCTCAGTGCAGTTGCTCATTAGACCTGTTCACTGGAAGTTTTGAGAGTTTCATTTCACTTCTACGTTTACTATTTTGAAGACATGAGCCTCGCAAAAAACGTTTTTTGTTTTTGAGCTTGGGTTTTTCCGCTTTTCTCGGTCTTGCCCAGTTTACCTACGCACAAGATGAATTTCGCCACCTTACCTTCAATGTGGGAGGCGGCTATACGGCTGTTACTGGCAACATTTCAGATCGACTCGACCACGGCGGCCACTTTCAAGCTGGAGTCGGATACAATTTCAACCGGCATCTTGGAATTCTCGGAACGTTCACCTTTCATCAATTAGGCTTGACTGGGAGAGCGCTCAGCGCAGTTGACGTGCCGGATGGTAATTCAAGGGCGTATTCGCTTACAGCTGATCCGAAATTTACTTTTCCGCTGGGAGGTCTAGGACAGTTCTATATCCTAGCCGGCGGTGGTTGGATTCGGCGTACTGTCGAGTTCACCCAACCAACGGTTGCCCAAACCGTTGTTTTTGATCCCTGGTGGGGTTACTTTGGCCCCGCTTTGATTCCAGCAAATCAGGTACTTGGCAGCTACTCACTAAATGCTGGCGTATGGGACGTGGGCGGCGGCTTTAATATCCCCCTGCCGCGCGCACGCTTCCGGCTTTACGTTGAAGCCCGTTACTACAACGGCATCACGAACACTCATACCGAACTTGTGCCTCTTACTGTCGGTCTTCGCTGGTAAGCATCTGAGTGTTCAAAATCCTGAGCTGATTTGCGGTTGAATCACGCGTATTGGTTAGAGGATTGATAGCAGATGAAAGAGTTAACGATAGCTGCGATTGCATTTGTGCTAAATGTAACCATCGGCTTTGCCACTGATGGACAGTGGAAAACGGCAGGCCTGAGTCTCATGTCGGCCTACTGGCGATTGAACCGTAATTTTGCGGCTTAGCGTGAAAAGGCAGTTAAAGTAGGAGAGACAATGCCAGTCACCTCTTACCTTCATAGACCTGCCTGGAAATTAGAGTCCCAGGAACTGCGGATTTCGGTCCTGCAATGCGGGGGTCACATCGGAGAAGTCACTCTCAAGGGCGGGAGTGAAGTCAATCCGCTTTGGGTTCCTCCGCTTCCAACTATTGACTCCGACCAGTATGATCCTGCCATTCATGGAAGGATCTACGGCACAAACTCCGAAGCGCGGCTGCTGAGCGGTTTAGTGGGCCATAATCTCTGCTTTCCGTACTGGGGAGACCCTTCGAAAGCAGAAGCGGCGGCCGGTATGACCTTTCATGGAGAAACGAATATACGCCGCTGGTCACTCCTGGAGGAAACCCCTGATAGTTTGAGCCTCCAAGTGCAATTGCCAGAGTCAGCCATGATGTTCCGGCGGACCATTCGTGTGAAAGGAGCCGCTGTTCATGTCGAGGGTGCAGCCTCCAATCATTCGGCTTGGGATCGACCGTTTGGATGGTGCGAGCATGTCACGTTCGGACCTCCCTTTTAGAGAGCGGCATGACCAGATTTGACGCCTCTGCTGATAAAGGCTTTGTTACTGGAAAACCACAAGGGGAGATTTTCCACTGGCCGGTAGGAAATTCAGGTACACCAGATGCCGCGCCGTTTAATCTGCACGGATTTACCCACGTGGAGCATTCCGATTTGGTGAATTCGTACCTGCTTCATCAAGAAAAGCTGTGGAGTTGGTTTACGGCATTCCACCGCAGGTATTCTCTTCTGGTCGGTTATCTTTTTCAGCGGGAACACTATCCTTGGCTGAACGTATGGGAGAACAATGACAAACGCCGGGTTACTCGGGGAATGGAATTCAGCAACACGCCTCATCATGGAACGATGAAGGCTCTCATAAAAAGCGCCGAACTGTGGGGAGCGCCTACTTATGAGTGGCTGGACGCAAAAACCACAGTAACGAAAAGCTTCACTGTTTTTACGTCCCGCGTTCCGGCTGATTTCCAGGGCACGCAGGACATTCATGTTTCTTCTGACGAGGTCGAAATCGTTGAAGCTGGCGGGAATCGAAAATTTCAGGTCACTATCTGAAAACGATTTTCCGGCTGACCTTGCACTTGCGTTTGAATCGCGAAGAGACTGCCCGCCAGCCTATCTCCTGCAGGCGCGCCGGATGATGCGGTCGTGACGTAGAGAGTTTTGCGGTCCTTGCCCCCGAAAGTGCAGGTGGTGATGTTGGTTGCTGGCATCTCGATGACCTGGTCTATGGCATCATCCGGGTTGAGCCGGACAATGCAGCTCCCTCCATAACGGCAGTTCCAGAGAAAGCCTTCGCTATCCATCGACGATCCGTCCGGCGAGCCGCGTCCAAACCCGGTCAGCGCAGTACGTTCGTTGCTGATCCGGCCTGTCGAAGCATCATAATCGTAGCGCCAGATTATATTCTTTAGTGTGTCGGCAAAGTAAAACCGATCTTTGCGAGGGTTCCAAACTAACGTATTGGCGATGCCGATATCACGCTTCCACTCAGTCACAATGCCGCCAGGATCAAGCCGGTAGAGAATTCCATCCGTGCCGCCCGCTTCGCCGGGGGAGCCATCGGGGCGGACATTGTTTCGCATGGAACCCAGCCAGAGCGAGCCGCGAGGGTCGACGCGAGCATCATTGAAACGTACAAAAGGCCAGCCCGGCAGATGAAACAGATGATCGGTGCGTTTGTCTGTGTCCGGATTCCAAAGGATGAGCCGCGAGCCGAGAACAACGGCAAGCGTATCGTCTTGGCTAGTCAGCGTGATGGCTGTTACTGGTTCATCGAAGAACCAGGATCTAACGCCTGCAGCTACCGGATCGTACTGGTGAATCAAGAAGCGATTGATGTCGGTCCAGTAGAGAAACTGGTGCTGGTCATCCCATACAGCGCCTTCGCCGCAACGGTCCCCGGTAGGAGCGATACAAACAGGAGTGCCGGTCATTTTACTCCTATGCCCGCTTTCAGTCCGCCGTCAATCAAATAATCTCCCCCTGTACAGAAACTTGCCTTATCGGAAGCAAGGAACGCCGCCAGTTCCGCGACCTCTTCGACTCGACCGACTCTTCCTAGGGGGTGCGCCGCGCCAAAGCGCTCAAGAACTTGCTCCACGGGCAGATCAGGAGAAAATAGCTTGGCCGCAGTTTCGAGCATGGGTGTATGAATGGAACCAGGACTAATAGAGTTGACCCGGATTTTGTCAGGCGCATGGTCAATTGCTAAAGCGCGTGTCAAGCTGAGTATTGCTCCCTTCGAGGCAACATAGGCAGTTACTCCCGGCTGGCAAGCGTGTCCCTGCACCGAAGCCAGATTAACGATAGAGCCGCCACCGCGTTTTTTGATTTCCGGTACCCCGAAGTGAGCAAACAGGAAGATACTGGATACGTTCACCTTCAAGCAGCGCTCCCAAACTTCAATCTCCGTCTCCAGCGCGTTGCCAAATGGATGCACGGCGGCGGAATTGACGATGATATCCAATCCACCAAAAAGTCCCATGACTTCGTTGATTGCCGCTTGCACTTGCTCCGGACGAGACACGTCCACTTGGCGGACCTCAATCGTCAGATCCTCATCCACCCTCTCCTGAGCCAACTCCTCATTCGCCTTTGCGTCGATGCCACAACTCAGTACGCACGCGCCGCCTCGCGCCAGACGTTTCGCAATGGCTTTCCCGATACCTGTGGTGCCGGTGACGATGGCGGTTTTTCCAACGAAATCCTGCATAAGTTTCCTAATTCGCACGGACGTTTTCCCCGGTGACGACCTGAAAGCAGGCGCGTAAATATCCCATGGCAAATGCCATGCCCGCGTGCCACGGCGCATCGCAGGTCAGTTGTGGCGCATGGTCGGGAATGATGACTCCGTCAAATCCATTGCGATGAAGAATGCGGGTGATACGAAGGACATCGATGTCGCCCTCGTCAATGTGCGTCTCCCGGTAGAACGGAACCTTGCCCTTAATATTGCGTAGGTGTACATAGGCGATTCGGCCTTCGCGGCTATAGCGGTCAACAGCATCGTAGAGATCCTCTCCCTCCGGCATCTCGCCTAGTGTTCCCACGCAGCACTCCAGTTGATTGGACCGGCTTGGGTTGATGTCGATCAGCTTTCTATAAAGCTCAGGGCG
>JBJMGL010000063.1:0-2647 GCA_045807985.1 Bryobacteraceae bacterium | reverse complement strand
GCCGAAACCGGGGAGTAGATCGGGAATTGGCTGCAGGCATTAGCTACCTGCTGGAACGAGCATCCGACGCCCTTTGTCTGGGGCGGCCCACGCTACGAACGGCGACAGCGCTGCCGCGAGCGGAAACTCCATCGACTCGGAGGCTCGGGTGCATGTGTGCAGCGATTCCCATCCGCACCCAAGGGCAGCTTTCATGGCAAGTGACCCACTAGTGGTGCGTGATAGCAAAGGGCAGATTGAGTCAGTGCAATATCAGCAACTGCCAGCGATGCTGCTGAACGAATTGCAGAAGCAGCACCAGACCATTGAACGCCAAGCGCGGGAGATTCAGGCTTTGGAGTCGCGCCTAGCGGCATTGGAGAGGACAGAAGCAAAATTACAATAGCGAAAGGTCCGGGTACACCGGATTAAACGCGACGAGGCTTACGCAGCGCGGAATGATCGACGGGTTGGTGTCGGAAATGGCAGCGGCCACGACATCATTGCTAGGTGGTCGTAGGCCCAGAAGTTAATTAATGCCAGTCCGCGTGCGCTTGCGGCATGAAACTCGTACGGCCACGGGCAGGTTCCATTGAACCAGGGCACGAGATAAGCCACATCCGCAACGTCCCAGGATAGATTTGGAGCCAGCGCGAAGCTGATGGCCTGTTGCGCTAAATCGAGATTCAGGTATTGCGCGCCCCAGCTGAGCGCCTCTACCTTGAAACGGTCGAGTCCGCTGCCTGCTTTGGTCTTCCATTCCGAAGGCAGGTTGACGGCCGCATTTAGCCGCCCCCCTTGCGGATAGGGGACGTTTTCGCCAAGATAGCAAACCGGGTTATTCACGTCATTCGGATAAAGAATTTCAAATTTTGCGTCGGGATAGTGCGCCAGCACCTCCGTACGGATTGCGTCAACGTGCGCTTTTAGTTGCGCGGCTAAGAATTTTGCATCCGCGTCGCCGTTGACGGTTGGGTCGTCATCCTGGCAGGTGAATTTGAATAAAGGCCGCCCGAGAGTTGCCTGCGCGGCAGCGGACGTGACGGAATCATAATAGGCCATGGAGCCGCCGCGTACCTGGCCGGTGCCAATTTCCCAATCACCGTTCGCCGGGACAGGGATTGTGAAGTGAGTATTATCAGTAACAGTGATGGTCCAGGTTCCGTTAGCGGAGGTACAACCTCCCACGCCTGTAATGACCACGCGATCACCGGTCTGCATCCCATGCGGCTGCGCTACGCCGATGCTGGCCGGGTCCGTGAAGGCGCAATAGCCGACAGGCTGCGCCATTGAGGAGAAGAACCACCATAAGAACTCTCCGAATTGCAGCCAAGGCGTTAGGCCAGCGGCGCTTTGCAAACCTGCCATGGCGGTAAAAACCGCTTTCTGATAGCTGGTCACGTTCGCAATGGGCGCGCACTGAGCCGAGTTTAAATTACTGAAACCGGTGGCTGTCTCAACCGCTGTGCCATTAAAGTACCGAGCCTGCCAGGCGTTCGCAACTGTTCCATCATCGGGCGGATTCAATAGCTCCATGGAGAACGATGCCGTCACGGGTAAGCCAAGAGCGGCAGTTCCCTTAAAAAAGTCCGAGTGCCACTCTCTTACCGGGTAGTTCAGGGGGTTCGCTGCCGCAGCGTCCACCTGCCAGACACCGTCAACTCCAAGATTTAGATTGCCGATTGTCTGGATTGTTCCAGCAGCCGAAATTTTATCCACCCCGAAGCTATCGCTCCAATTCGGCGTGCGAGTGTAAATAGTGAGTTGACCCGGGCCGGTTTTCTCGGCACGTATTGCCACGCTAGCGGCATTGATGTAGTAAACAAAGTGCCCGGCAATGGTATCAAGAGTGTCCCAAGTGCTAACAGCCTTGCGGAACGCGAAAGTGCCGACCGTTAAGCTCGCCGTATCGCCTGCCGCCCAGGTTCCGCCAAAGTTAACCACTACCGAATTCCATACGCCGTTCACACGTTTTCTCTGGTTCCACCAAAATACGCCTAGATACTCATTGATATGCCCAGAAAAACCTAGCTTTGACAGGTGCCAAAGCAAGCGTTGCGGACTTACCTTGTAAGTGGCATCCGTGTCAAAATCGAGCGCCGGGCTGACGTTTGGGTACGTGACAGCAGGGTCTGGAATGTCGGTGGGTATCGCCGCTTCTAAATAGTCGAACAAGAACGCATTCGGGTTGAGCAGGATGAGAGTAAGGGTATGAGTGCCAGCCGCTACCGCCCGGCGAAGGAGCCGCCGCGCCACGAGTTCGGAATCTACTTTTAAATAACAGTTCTGACTGGTGACCGGATCACCGTCAAGGCTCACGCTAATAGCGCCTTTGCCCTTGCCCAGGGATGTGCCGAGATAAAGATCATGTGTCGCTGGACAAGTGTAAGTCACGGTAAGCGAGTCACCCGTGTGCGAAGTAACTCTGCCAAACCCTCGCCAGTAGTTGTTAGCGGCAACAACAGCCCATCCTGTGCCGGAGTACGTGCAGGATGAATTTCCGTCGTTGCCGACGCGAACGCTTCCCGGTCCCGCGCATTTCAGTACCCGATTGTTATTGGGCGCGTGCACCGTCCAATTGCTGAAGTTGGCCGTCCATTCCGTGTCGGTATAAGGACCGCTTTCGGTAAGCTTCGGCGCAAACGTGAGCCATGCCTGCCGAAGCTGG
>JBJMGL010000062.1:0-11436 GCA_045807985.1 Bryobacteraceae bacterium | reverse complement strand
GTCAAGATCAAAGATGTTTGCCGATTGCTGCAAAAGCTCCCGCAAATGAGGTTTTTTGGTCACGCGCCAGCCCCGCACGACGGCGCTGATGGCTAAACCCTGCGCATGCGCGGAGACCCACGGCGCACGCAGAATTACACCATTTTCCGGATTATCAAAATTCATTGTCCATACCACGGCGCCATCGTCACGCACCATCGCATGGTCCTCCAGCCAGTCAATTTGCTTCAGAAAAAGATTGAGGTGCTGCGATCCTTGGCCCCGCAGATAATGGCCTAGCTGAACCAGGGCGTACCAGGCAATGAAACCCGGCCAATAGTTGGTACCGGTGACCCGGGTCCAGGCCCTCGGAATCCCGGCCGCATCCAGGCGCATGGTTTCCCACGTCAGACGGTCATTGTAGAGATAATAGTGCAGTGAGTCGGGAGACCCTGCGGCCCCATCTACCTCAAGGGGATAGTTGAAGTTAAAACCAAAAATCTCCTGTTTCAGCGTGCGGAATGCACATACCGCTCCTGATGGATTGATGTTGTTGTCCCGCACTGGGAAGCCTCATATCCTTGTCTTCTGTTGTGAATAGGAGATACGGTGTTGGCGAATCCGTCAATACCGCCTATCTTTTTTGGGTTTACTGATGGCAGCATACTGTTGCGCCAAGTGACCCGACAAGTGCAAGCAGTACCAATGGGCAGTTCTGGTACTTGCCTGCGAACCGGAGTCGGCAGGCAACATGGGTTACCGCAAACAGAGAGTTGAAAAGTGATGATGGATCACCTAGCATCGGAACTAAGGCCAACGTAACCGCAAATGCCTGGTAGAGCTTGTCAATCGCTAAGTGCCGCGATCTAAATTTTCCATCCTATTTTTAATGTCCACATACCGCGCGCTCTATGTCCTGCACTATGCGGTCAAGTACGGGCTGCTACGTTTAGCGGCTTACTTCTATTTCGAACCTGTCTTCCGTAGCCGCTGTTCAGCGGCAGGAAGAAATCTCCAGCTATGGACCTTGCCGCATATCAGCGGCCAGCCTGAAATTTACATCGGAAATGGTGTGAACATTTACGGCGAACTTTCCGTTCGGAGCGGCAGCACTTCCAGCCATCCGGCTCTCGTGATCGGAAACAGAGTCGAAATTGGTCATAGGGTCTCGTTTGTTGTGAACCATGGCGTGTTGATCGAAGATTACGTCAATATCGCCCGACATACGACGGTAGGAGACAGCGATCCCTATTCGCTCGGCCCTCTGCTTTGCTCTCAAGAGGGGTCGTCAAGCGCGCCTGAGAGCAAGCCAACTCGCATTTGTACCCGTGCCTGGATTGGCCTTGGCTCTTTCATTACCAAAGGCGTGACGATAGGCGAAGGAGCGATTGTGGGATCAAATAGCGTGGTGATCAACGACGTTCCGGCATTTTCCGTAGTGGTCGGCAATCCTGCTCGCGTGGTTCTCAAAGACACTCGTATGAAGCCCATGCCATAGCTGTCCGTAAGTCGCTCTAGCAAACACTGCCCGTGGAACAAAGGAGGGTCAACCGCTTCCTAAGTGTCGCGAGGAGCGTTGTTACCGGAAAC
Organism: Bryobacteraceae bacterium; assembly: GCA_045807985.1. GTDB lineage: Bacteria > Acidobacteriota > Terriglobia > Bryobacterales > Bryobacteraceae > Bog-105. The sequence continues at coordinate 9,867 of JBJMGL010000062.1, read as the reverse complement.
TATAGCGGCCTTTGAACAAACAAGTCCAATGATCCCCTGGTAATCTTTGAGTGCATGGAGAGTAAAGAAGCATCGCGGCAGCAGCGTCTTTGCCTCCTTCTTTGCCTTCTTTTGGCGTTAGCTGCCCGCTGCTCCGCAGTAGACGTCAATAGTCTCCCTAAGCCGACCGGATATGTGAGTGACCTCGCTCATGTCATCAGCGACGCGGATAAAGACAAGCTGGAGGCTTTCTGCACGAAAGTCGAGCAACAACTTGGGGTCCAGTTTGCCCTGGTCACCATTGATACTCTTGGCGATCAGCCGATCCGGGATTTTGCTCTCGCCCTATCACGAAAGTGGGGCGTTGGCGACCGCAAGAACAACCAGGGCGTTCTGTTGTTGTTAGCGGTTAAAGACCGCAAGAGTGACATTGAGACTGGCCGGGGAATCGAACCTTACCTGACCGACGGTTTTTCCGGCGGCACCTTACGCTCCATGCGTCCCGAACTCCGCGCTGGTGATTATGGAGCAGCTCTGCAGGCAGCCGCACGGGAAATGGCCAGCCAAATTGCCCAGGGCAAAAGCATTGCATTCTCGGGTGATGGATTACCGGCACGGGAAGAGCGGCCGCGAAGCGCTCCGGGAGGAAACGGAGGCGGCTTTCCATTTCCCCTAGTCATCGTTGGAATTTTTCTTCTGCTTTGGTTGTTTAGCAGGGGTGGACGGCGTGGCGGAGGCATGCGCAGCGGCGGGGGAGGAGGATTCTGGACCGGCATGTTGGTGGGTAATCTGCTGAGGGGAGGAGGACGCTCGTCAGGCGGAAATTGGGGCAGTGGCGGAGGATTTGGCAACGATTCCGGCGGTAGTGGAGGTTTTGGCGGATTTGGCGGAGGAGATTTCGGCGGAGGCGGCGCGAGCAGTGACTGGTAGATCGATGGCGAAACCTGATGTAGAACAGAGACTTTCCGCGCTCGTTCAGCGCCTGCAAAGCGCCTTGGGCACACGGCTCGTCTCGGTTATCCTTTATGGCTCTGCCGCAGCAGGAGATTGGCAGGAAGAAACGTCCGATCTCAACGTGCTTTGCGTGCTCCATCAGCTTTCCCCCCAGGAGCTTGGAACCTGTGAACCAATTTTCCGTTGGTGGAAAGAAGATGGCAACTTGCCGCCTTTGCTTCTTACAGCCGAGGAAGTCCAAACATCAACTGATTGCTTCCCGATGGAATTTTCCGACATGCGGGAGCACCGGACTGTGCTCTATGGGGTGGATGTGATTGAGAGCCTGGAAATCGACAGGTCTTTTTACCGTGCGCAGGTGGAGCATGAACTGAGGGCCAAACACATCCGTTTAAGGCAGAAGGCCGCAGACATCCTCTCGGCACCGAATAAGTTACTGAAATTACTTACGGATTCGCTGTCAACGTTCTGCGTTCTTGGACGGCACGCATTAATCTTGAGCGGACATGAGGCACGCTTTAAGAAAGCCGAAATCCTGGCGGCGCTAGAACGCGCTATGGGCAGGCAGCTAGAAGCCAGTAGTGAGATACTGGCACTTCGCTCCACGCCAAAACAGCCTTCCCCCGCAAATGCTGGAGCGTTGTTTGAAAGATACTTAGAAGAGATGGGATCGCTGGTGCGGTTTGTGGATGCACTAGACAAATAACTCATATTTTGGGAAAGGCGAGCGGTTATGAAGGGTGGATTAATCATAGTCGGAATTGTTGTGATCGTGGCCTTGGTTTTTAGTGGGCAGCTGATGGGCTCTCGCAACCAGCTTGTCACCGAGAAGAATGACATTGATGCCAGGTGGGCGCAGGTGGAAAATGACATGAAGCGGCGGGCCGATCTGATTCCTAATCTGGTGGAAACAGTAAAAGGATATGCCAAGCAGGAGCAAACGGTGATTGGCGAAGTGGCAAACGCGCGCGCGGCTTTGCTGGGAGCCCGCACGAAAGAAGATACGATTAACGCTAACAATCAATTGAGCGGAGCCCTCGGGCGGCTATTGGTGCTGACAGAGAACTATCCCCAGTTGAAGTCGAATGAAAATTTCCTGCGTTTACAGGACGAACTAGCGGGCACGGAAAACCGGATTGCCGTGGACCGGCGCGATTACAATGAGGCCATTAAGAAGTACAACACGGACGTAGAGCTTTTTCCCCGCAACATCGCGGCTTCCCTTTTTGGCTTCCATCGTGACGACGCTTACTTCAAGACCACGGAAGAGGAGAAAAAGGTTCCACAGGTTCGGTTTTAGCAATCATTCCTCCGCTGACTCATTCACATCCGCGATTTCCTGCTTATAGCGGCGCAAGACTGTGAGTGAATTGGCGCTGCTGAATCCAGCGAGGCGGAGCCTGCGATAGACGGTTGCCAGGGTCTTTTCGTCCTTCAGCATTGCTCCTAAATCTCTTCCGCGATATTTACGATCGAGGTATTGCTGCACCAGTTCCAGTTCATCCGTGTCTTTGAAGGTCTTGCTAATAGCATCTTCGGCGACCTCCGGCGCTACCCGCCTGGCCCGCAAATCGCGAAGCACACGAAAACGGCCGTGTCCCTGGTTCTGTAAGCGGGCCGAAGCAAAGGCTTCTGAAAACTTCCGGTCATTCGTCAGGCCGTACTCGCGGAGTTTCGCTAATGTCTGCGTCAGATCAGCGGGCGAATTGGCCCTGCGTCCGAGCTTGGTTTTCAGCTCGGAGACAGAATGCGGACGCCGCGCCAGGACTCGCAGCGCGTAATCCCATAGTCCATTTGCATCTAATTTTGCGGGCTGCTTACGAGTAGCCATCTGACTGAAACGTTTGCTACTGTACCACGCTCTACAAGTTGTAGACTGCGAATATAAAGGACTTCTAAGGTCCAATAGCGAAGGAGATTGACATGGAGGAAAAAAGCGGCTTCGGTTATTTTTTGCTGGGGCTTGGTATTGGCGTTGCGGCGGGTGTGCTCTGGGCACCCCGAACCGGTGAAGAAACACGTCAACTGATTGCCGATAAGGCTGGCGAGGGCGCGGATTACATTAAGAATCGGGCGCAGGAAGGTACCGAATATGTACGTCAGCGAACGGACGATCTAAAGCAGTCGGCTTCGGACCTATATGAAAAGGGACGGACCACCGTTGCTCAACAAAAGGATACGTTGAATGCCGCGGTAGAAGCCGGCAAGCAGGCGTATCGTGATGCCCTGAGCGACGTGAAATCGACGCCACCACCTGCTACCAACACACCGGCAGGGAATGCATAATTAGTTTCAAACTGAGTGGAATGTAGTTTTTCAAAATGGATCAGCAAACACTTCTTACGATCTTTGTGGGGTTAGCTGCGCTAGCAATGCTAATTCAGGCAGGTATGCTTGTAGGGCTGTTCCTGGTGGCGCGTAAGCTTCAAGAGAAGGTTATGCCGCTGCTCGGTCCCGCGCAGAATGTTCTCGAATCTTCAAAACGCATAGTAGGGAAGGTAGAAGGTCATGTTGACCGCATCGGCACTTCGGTCGAGGGTCATATTGACAAGATTGGAAGCTCAAGCAGTGCCATTTTGGATACTACAAAGCAGCAGCTCGTCAAAGTTGACGGGCTGCTGAGTGATGCAACGACTCGGGCGAAGTCTCAAATGGATCGGGCTGAGATGGTACTGGATGACACCATGACGCGGGTTCATCAAACAGTGTCTACGGTGCAATCCGGAGTGATTCGCCCGGTTCGTGAAGTTCAGGGATTGTTTGCCGGGGTGAAAGGCGCTTTGTCTTATCTCAGCAAGTCTGGGCGCGCTACTGTGGATCACGCGACTTCTGACGAGGAAATGTTTATTTAGTTTAGTTAGGTTCTGAGGCGAAATCGATCCAGTTCCGGCAAGAGTTTAAATTCTGTCTGTACGGAAGCAATAGTTTCTCCGATTTGTTGCGCGTCTGGCTGACCGGCTAAGTTCAAGTAGCCGACTTTTGTTGGATCAATTTGCATGATTTGACAGCAGGTTGCGTCAACGTTGGGAGGGTGTGTTCCCGCGACGATGACTCCTGACAATTTCACCGAGCCTAGAATTGGTCCGTTCCCTTCCATGCCTTCAATTCCGTCCACGAGACAGAATTGGCGCGGAAAAAGGTTGTGCAGGTCGGCGATGCATTCGTTGATTCCGGCCCAGTGAAGCACATTTTTGGGCCAGCCATACACTCCTCCTGGCACCACTCCAAATAGGTTTTTCATAGCTAGAGTCGCGCCTGCCCAATGATGGGTTTTCATTTTCGGAATTGATACAAGGAGGTCACAGCCGAGTACGGTATGGGGCAGGTACAACTCTTTTAACGATGAAAAGGGATTTCGGAGCTGGACTTTAGTTACTTCGTCCAGATTCAGATCGGTAAAGCGATCCTCGAATTTTGAGATGCTTCGGAAGTAACCGGCGGCTTCCGCCATATCAAGAGTCATCCGGCGGTGCCCTGGTCCTTCTGCGATTTGAACGCTGGCAGCTCCTAACGCTTCATATGCGCTGGCTGCGGCAGCTACGAAATCGGAGTTGGTGTTGATCGGCGCGTCAGGGTTAAACTCGACCAGGTTAGGCTTGAGGACAACTCTTTTGCCGCTGATTGGCACCCTGTGCTCAATCAGAATTTTGCGGATTCGTGTTTCGAGATCAACCGAGTAGGACGTTGCGCGCACGATAGATACATGATGCTTTGGACGCAAAGGTTGAGACCGCCGCGAACATCCTGCTGTGGCTAGAGCGAAGCCGCCGAAAAAAAAGTGCCGTCGAGTCATTGCCTGATTAGCAATTAGTGGAATGTGAGCAGCCTATTTCTTCCCTCAAAAGAAGCTAATGCTAAGGAGCGAAGGGCTATGTCGCGCGTGGTTCGGCATGGCAGGTTAGTTTGTTGATACCGGAGCTCAGATCCTTGGCTCCTCAGTCCCATTTGCAGCCAGGACAGGCCTTCTATCGATTCCGGGGTAGTCAGGAACAAGCGGGCTTGTTTCAGTGAGGGCGCTAGGTCCTGCTTGGACATTCCGGTAAGCGCCAATAAGGCCAAGCCGGTCATTTCCGGGTAGGAGTCCGCATTTTCACTGAGATAGCGAGAGCCTCCATGATTCCAGCCACCATCCGGGCAGCGCCGGGAAAGGATATATTGTTTTCCTTTTTGCGCGAGGTCGCGATAACGCTGATGGTCCGTGACGCCTGCGGCGTAAGACAAGGCCAGAACAGCCATGGCAGTTGGGTAGACCCAGGCGGCGGTTTGGGGAAACCAGGATTCGCCTGAACCTCTTTCTATTGGAATTGGCAGGCCGCGCAAGTGTAACAGAAAACGCTCGAAGGCAGAGTTGGGCGGTTTCGCTTGGGCTATTAGCCAGTTAAGCGCGGCCTTCGAAGCGGGCGAGTTCAGCTCATTCTCCGGGGTGGCTAAAATGCCCAGGCTGGTGACCCAGGTACTTTCTCCAACGGAGGGCTGCGGTGGCCAGCCGCCGTCCGATCTCTGCGTTTTCCTAAGCCAGCATAAGCCCCGTTCGCAGGCTTCCTGAGAGAGTTGCAGGGCTAAAAGAGCTAAGGTGGTTGGTTCTGTCCAGGAGGGGCCGTTCCTGTAACCCCAACCGCCATCGGCGTTTTGCGAGGCGATTAACTTTTGCTGAAGCAGCGTTTCTTCAGCTTGCATAAACAGAGTCCTAAGGGACCATCTTGCGGTTGCGACGGCGCTTCATGTACAGGACCAAAATGGCTCCTGCGGCGATCCATATGCCTGCTTGAACGGTCATGCTATCCATTGGTTTAAAAGTCTCCTTTCGAATTCATTTATGAGGTGGGGTGAAGGAGCAAATATTCGCGAAAAGAGAAGGAATTAATGCCCTAATGCATTTAGATTGTAAAAGACCTGGAGAAAGCCTGGACCCGCCGTGACGACGAGGAGGGAAGGAAGGCAGAAAAAGAAGATCGGGAAGACGAGTTTTACGCCCACCTTGCCCGCCCGTTCCTCGGCTTCCTGACGGCGGCGCAGGCGAAGAAATTCGGATTGCGTGCGCAATGCTTCCGCCACGCTGGTGCCAAAGCGGTCAGTCTGGATCAGGATGGTGACGAGCTTTTTCACTTCTTCCTCGCCGGTGCGCTTGCCAAAGTTCCGCAACGCATCAGACCGGCTTTTGCCGGCCATAATCTCCATGTTGACGAAAGATAATTCCTCGCTCACAGCGGGATGAACGTGCTTCAGCTCCCGGCTTACGTTCACGATTGCCTGATCCAAGCCGCATCCAGCTTCGGTACAGATGACAAGCAGATCGAGCACGTCAGGGAGAGCAAACCGGATCTGCTCATGTCTGCGCTTAACCAATCGCCCCAGGACAAAAGCGGGCAGACAATAGCCGATGCCTCCGCCCAGGACCGGTGAGAAGGCCCGGAGGAATGGATTCTCGAAATGGCCCCGTACCGTGACCGCCACTAAGACGAGCACGGCGGCCAAAAGAAGTTTGCAACCGTAATAGACAGCTACCGCCGCAGCCGAACGAAAACCAGCCGAAATCAGATCTCCTTTGGTAATGGCGGCATCTTGCGGCGAGATGGGCAGCAGGTTGCCGAGAGGCACCATTAAGCCGGCAAGCGAAAGCTCACTCCCATCCTGGCGTTCCGACGCTAAGCCGGGAATGGCATCGGACGTGGTGCTCGCCAACTGGTCCAGCATACGGGTCGGTTTTACGTAGTGAACGTATCCAAAGATGGTAACGGCGACCGTGATCAAAACAAATAGCAGAATAGGAATCAGCAGCATAGCGGAACCTCAAACCTTGATGTTGACGATCTTTTTGATCACGAAGTAGCCCGTCACCTGACCCGCGAGAGCGCCATAGAGCATGAACTTGCCGATGGGATCGTCCAGCAAGCCGAGAAGATATCTTGGGTTGCCCATCATGAGCAGGACCACGACCCCGGTCGGTATCAAAACCAGCACTAAGCCTGTAATGCGGCCATGTGCGCTGACCGCTTTGATCTTGCCTCTCAAACCGAACCGTTCACGAATAATTTGAGCCAGGTTGGTGAGGATTTCGCCCAGGTTACCGCCGGTTTCCTGTTGCAACAGGACGGACGACACAAAAAAGCGCACGTCCACCAAGGGGAACAGAGTGATAAGCTTTCCTAAGGCATTTTCCATGGAATCGCCGAGTTGCAGGTCGTTGGAGACACGGCGGAAGGCAGCGCCGAGAGGATCGGGAGCATCGGCGCAGAGCATGTCGATGGCGATAGAAAAGCCATGACCAGCCCGCATGGAGCGCGACAGGAAATCCAGAGCGTCCGGAAATTGCTTCTCAAATTCAGCAATGGCTTTCGCCCGCTTGCGCAGGACCAGCAGCAAAGGCAGGAAAGCACCAAGCAGCGCCAATCCGAAGACGCTCCAGCGAGTTGCGAACAGATTCAGTTTCAATCCAAGAACCAATCCAATCGCACCAGTCAAAAAAGATTTTGAAATCAGCTTGACTCCCGTCGAGTTTTTGCCTGCTTGCTCCAGGATCAAATCGAGTCGGCTCACAAATTGGAACCGGCTCAGCAGCTTTGCCAGGGCATTACTATCTTCGTCGGGCTTCAAGAATTGCGCGCTGCGCTGTTCCGCCGGAGTCGCATGCACATTGCGCAGCATCATCCGAATGTGCTGTTTCTGCTTCATCCGGAAATAAGATAGCCCGAACCCGACACAGAGCAGGACGACGATAAAAATAATGATAAAGAGGGCGGCAAACAGCAGCGTCATGGCAGTTCAACGAACCTCAACCACGTTCTGGAAAATGTGAGGCGAAAGCTCAACACCGGCAGCCTTAAGACGTTCGCTGAATTTCGGGCGCACTCCGGTAGGGCGAAACTTGCCCAGCACGCGGCCATCATTTGACATGCCGGTTCGTTCGAAAACGAAGATGTCTTGCGTGGTCACCAAGTCGCCTTCCATGCCCAGGCATTCCGTGATATACGTGACTTTGCGGGAGCCATCCGGGAGGCGCGAATTCTGGATGAACAGATCCACCGCCGAGGCGACCTGCTGGCGAATGGAACGTATGCTCAAGTTAGCGCTTGCCATGCCGATCATCACTTCCAGTCGGCTGATAGCGTCGCGGGGAGTATTGGCGTGAATGGTAGTGAGCGAGCCGTCGTGACCCGTGTTCATGGCTTGCAACATGTCCAGCGCCTCTTCGCCGCGCACCTCGCCGACGATGATGCGGTCAGGCCGCATACGAAGCGAGTTAATTAAGAGATGCCTTTGAACAATCGCACCCTTGCCTTCAATGTTGGCGGGCCGGGTTTCGAGTCTCGCCACGTGCGGCTGACGCAGTTGCAGTTCAGCGGCGTCTTCGATGGTGACAATACGCTCTTGGGAGGGAATAAAGCCCGAAAGCATATTGAGGAAGGTCGTTTTACCGGCTCCCGTGCCGCCCGAGATGATGATGTTGAGGCGAGCTTTCACGCAGGCCTTGACTAGCTCCAGCATGCCCTCGGTGAGCGACATCTTGCGCAGCAGGTCAGCCGGTTGCAGTGGGGAGCCGCCAAAGCGTCGGATCGAGAGGAGCGGCCCGTCCACCGCCAGCGGCGGGATCACGGCGTTCACGCGGGACCCATCGGGAAGGCGGGCATCCACCATGGGCGAGGATTCATCGATGCGGCGGCCCACGCGGGAAATCACGCGTTCGATGATGCGCATCAGGTGGGCATCATCCTTGAACTCGATGTTGGTGCGTTCAAGCTTGCCTCCACGCTCAACGTAAATCATGCGCGGAGTGGTCACCAGGATATCGGAAACGGTTTTGTCGCGCAGCAGCGGTTCCAGCGGACCCAGGCCGAAAACTTCGTCCAGAACTTCTTCAATGAGACGATCTTTCTCGGCCAGGCTGAGCGGGGTTTTTTCCTCATTGACAAGTTTGGAGACCGAGGGACGCATCTCCTGCCGCACTTTTTCGCCGGGCATGGCATAGACCGCTTCCAGGTTGATACGGTCCAGCAGTTTGCGGTGAACGGTGAATTTGAGTTCCTGGTATTGAAGCGACCCGCCATCGCGCGACCCTCCGCCGTTACGCGCCGCTTCGGTTTTGGGTCCTTCGTTTTTTGCAAGTGTGTCTGTAACGACCATAATGTCCTATCCAAAGAGTGCAAACTTCTTCTTAGACTTCACCGGCTGGACTCCAGAAATTCTGGAAGCGAGCAAACTCAGTTGTTGCGATAAGCGGCTGTTCGGAGTGAGGAGGTTTCCGCTGGAGTATGCCTGATAAAGACTCATGTAGTCGTTCGGAATCGAGGCGTAGAGCGAACGGCCTAAGATCTTCTCCAACTCCCCAACGCTGATGTCCATGGTTTTGGGCGTGCGGTTTAGGACCAGTTGCAGTTTTTCGCCTTGCTGAAACAGGCCGTGGACAATGGATTTCAAGCCATGAAGAGCAACCACTTCGAGCGTTGAGATCAGGAAGAGTTGATCGAGTTCGTCCAGTACGGCGCTGGCAATGGAGTTCAGGCTGCGTCCCAGATCGAGGATGATCCAGTCGTGCTGCGTTCGCATGAATTTTAAAACCTGCCGGAGATCGTCCTCATCCGGGTGATCCCAGCGGGAATAAACAGCCGGAGCGGGAATCACAGAAACACCGGTTTTATGTTCCACGAGCAGCGCTTTCCATAGACTCTCGTCGAGCCGTGAAATGTTTTTCAGGGCGTCGAGAATCGAGTACGAACTGGGTGTTTTCATCAGGAAACTAACCAGCCCGGAAGTAAGATCGAGATCGACAAGCAGAACGCTTTTTTTAGTGAGAGCTTGCAGTTCCGTGGCCACGTGGCAGGCAATCGTGGTGGCTCCGCAGCCGCCTTTTGACGATAAAAATCCGATGACCTTCCCCCGAGTGACGGGTATTTCTTCGGAATCCGAAGAACTTAGGATACGGTCTATTGCCAGTTC
>JBJMGL010000061.1:0-15178 GCA_045807985.1 Bryobacteraceae bacterium | reverse complement strand
TACGGAAGCAACCTGAACCTGGTTCGTCCTGGAGCTCTGTTTGCGGCACCTAATCCGGCACTAGCGACTGCAAATAATTATCGTCCCTTCCTGGGTTATGGCGACCTGAACCAGGCGACCAACAATCTGTACTCTAACTACAATGCCCTTCAAGTTAGTTGGGCGCACCAGGCAAGCCGGGCAACCGTCCAGTTGAACTATACCCTTGGTAAGGCACTGGGTATTATCAATCCTAGTACCTCGCCGCTTCTCGGCAGTCTTCAGGCAACTCTTGATCCGTTCAACTTACAGAACAACTATGGCGCGCAACCAACGGATCGCCGACATATCTTTAATGCTGCTTACTCAGTTGAACTGGGTAACCCGGTACGTAACAACAAATGGCTGGGAGGGTTCGCGAACGGTTGGCAGATTTCCGGTGTTACGCAGATTCAGAGTGGCGCAAATCTCAGCGCGGCTGGTGGTACGGCCGGTAACTTCAGCATGCAGCTTAATAGCGCCATTCTTCCAGGTACGCAGAATATTGTGAATGGTGGGGCCGCTGCCAACGGTATCGCCATTAGCAATCAGTCGGTTCTCGGAACCAACGCAATCCAGTTGAATCCGATACTGACCTGCGATCCTACTGCAAACCTCGCGCCGCACCAATTTATTAACGGCAACTGCTTTGGGGTGCCAACTCAACGCGGCCAAAATGGTCCGACAGTGCTCCCAGCTATTTATGGACCCGCTTACTTCAATTCCGACCTGGGACTCTTCAAAAATTTCCAGATCCGGGAATCAATGAAGCTCCAGTTCCGCTTTCAGGCGTATAACTTCCTGAATCATCCCTTGTGGTCGTTCCCGAACAACAACAATTTGACGCTTCAATTTAAGCAGGCAAGTCCCGGCAGCGCCACAATTACGCAAACGAACTCGACCTTTGGCTACACCCAATACAAGCAGGGTCAACGCATCATTCAGCTAGCAGTGAAGTTTTACTTCTAAACACTTGCTTACACATAAACACAAGCACTCGGGGCCATAAACCCCTGAGTGCTCATATTTTTATATAATCGTATTTACCCGATGTACCGCGTTGCCGCAGCATTTTTATGCGTAAGCTGCCTTTACGCACAGACGCCTTTTAATCCCCAAGAGCTTTTCAAAGAAGCTATGGACGCGCAGCAATCAGGAAATTTCGATGGGGCGGTTCGTAACTATCGGCTGATCCTGGAGAAGTATCCTAAAATTCCCGAGATCCGGTCCAATCTAGGAGCCGTATTAGCCGCGGGAGGAAACTACTCAGAGGCCATTGCTGAATACAAGCAGGCTTTGGCTCTGAAGCCTGACGCGCAAGTACAACTGAATCTGGCGCTCGCTTACTACAAAAGCGGTGACCTCGCTTCCGCAGTAGACATTCTGAAAAAGGTTCACGGAAAAGCTCCGAACAACAGGCAAGCCACTACTCTGCTTGCCGATTGTTATCTCAGGCTCGGGCAGAACAAAGAAGTAATCAGTCTCTTGACGCCGATGCAGCGAGCCGAACCCGACAACCCAACCTTTGTTTATCTTCTGGGTACTGCTTTGGTCCGAGACGGCCAGACTGTGCAAGGCCAGCTCATTATCGACAAAATTCTCAAAAATGGAGATTCGGCTGAAGCCCGCCTGCTGATGGGCACGACGAAGTTCATGGTCAAGGACTTTTCAGGCGCGTTGGAAGATTTGCAGAAGGCAGTGGATCTGAATCCGAATCTACCCGATTTGTATGCGTATTACGGCCAAGCCCTTCTAGTAACGGGCGATCAGGCCGGTGCGCGAAAGGCCTTCGAACGCGAGTTGCAAATCGACCCCAACAATTTCGATTCAAACCTGCGCATGGGAGTCCTGCTTCGCCAGGATGAACAAAACGATAAAGCTCTACAGTATTTGCAGCACGCCCTTCAGATCCGTCCTGGAGACTTTGGGGTTCGCTACCAGATTGCCACCATCGAGATTGCGAAAGGTGAGATCGAGCAGGCCGAGCGGAATTTGGAGTCGCTGGTGAAGGAAGCGCCGCAATTTCTGGAGGCGCATGTCTCGCTGGCAACCGTATACTTTCGCCAAAAAAGAAAGGCGGATGGTGAGCGCGAGCGGGCCCTGGTTGCAAAACTTAATACGGAACGTCAGGCAGCGAATGAAATCGCGGCTAAGCCCCCGAAATGAAGCTGTTCTTTAGCCTCTTTTGGGGTGTCTCTCTGGGATTCTCTGGGAGCCCTGAGCCCTCCCGTGCTATCCGTCAATGTGCGACGTGCCACCCCACGCAGAGTAAGCGTCATCCTGAAACCTCCATGGCTCATGCGCTCGAACGGGTAAGCGAATGTAAAGTTCTAAAAGATCATCCATCCTTAGCCTTTCAGAATGGAACGTACTCGTATCGCATCGAGCGTAAAGGCAATCAGAGCATTTACTCCGTTTCGGATGGACAGCAAACCTTTACAATCCCCATCAGTTGGGCATTTGGTCTCGGCTCAGTCGGACAAACATATGTATACGAAAAGGACGGCGAGCTTTACCAGAGCCGCGTCAGCTATTATGACAGCATTTCGGGTTTGGACTTCACGCTAGCGGCGCAGAACGCAAAACCGACCAACCTTGCGCAGGCTGCTGGGCTGCTCATGTCTCATGATGAAAAACTGCAATGTTTTAGCTGTCACGCGACAAATGCGGTGGAAGATAAGGAACTTACGCTGAATAGGTTGATTCCCGGCGTGCAGTGCGAGCGTTGTCACGGCTCAACCGAGTACCACTTGGAGGGTATCCAAAAAGGTGATGCAAAACTGGCGCACATGAAAAATCTCCGTGTCCTGAATAGCGAGGAGACGTCTAACTTTTGCGGGCAATGCCATCGCACGTGGGAAGAGATTGCAGCCTCTGGCCGCCTCGGTGTCTTGAGTGTGCGATTTCAGCCTTATCGCCTGACTAACAGCAAGTGCTACGACACGGATGACAAACGTATCAGCTGCACGGCCTGTCACGACCCGCACCAGGAAATCAACCGAGTGGACGCCAGCTACGACGGAAAATGCTTTGCCTGTCATAACGGCGATAAGCCGTCGGCTCGCGCTTGCAAAACGGCAATAAGCAACTGCGTCTCTTGCCATATGCCAAAGATTGAAATTCCCGGATCGCATCATGCGTTCACCGATCACCAGATCCGCATTGTGAGGGCGAATGCGCCGTATCCGGAATAACTTCTTCACTCTGATAGTAATGTTGGCAGCATCTGCCCTGTGGGCGCAAACGGACGCGCCCGCTGATCCGCTTGCTCTTGCTCAGCACGCGGTTCAATTGCAGCAATCGCACGATTACGCCGCAGCCGCCGAAGCTTATCGCGCTCTTCTCAAAGTTCAGCCGAACGAAGTCGCCACTCATGTCAACCTCGGTGTGGTACTCGTCAACCTGGGCCGCTTCGAGGAAGCCATTGCCGAATACGAAGCGGCTGACAAGCTTCTTCCTGGTGACGGTCGCATTGCTCTCAACATCGCTCTGGCTTATGAAAAGAGCGGTCGCGTCAAAGAAGCGGAAACCCGTTTCGAGGCGCTGCACAAAAATGCGCCGCAGGATAACAGAATTACCATGCTCCTCGCCGACTGTTACCTGCAAACGGGTGAGGACGGCCGCGTCATCGAACTTCTTCAGCCGCTCGAAGCGCAACAGCCGGATGATCTCGCGCTGGCCTATATGTTGGGCTTGGCCTTCCTCCACAAAGGACGTATAAATGAAGGACAACTACTGCTGGACCGCATTTTGCGTAACGGTGATACCGCCGAAGCCCGGTTTCTCTTAGGAACGCGCATGTTTGAATCGGGCGACTATCCCGCTGCCGTAAAACAATTGGCTAGTGCTATCGGCCTGAACCCCGCTCTGCCTCAATTGCAATCGTTGTATGGCCGGGCACTCCTGAATACAGGCGATGCGGATGCCGCCGCTGCTGCTTTTCAAAAAGAGCTGACAGCGAACGCAAACGATTATGAAGCCAACCTCGGCTTGGGTCAAATCCTGACTTTCCGAAAACAGTTCAACGACGCTATTCCGCCACTGCGTCGCGCCCTGCAAGTTCGGCCCGCATCAACGGAAGCAGAACTCGCGTTAGCGGAATGCCTCAGCGGGACGGGCCAGTTTAACTCAGCTCGCCTCTATGCCGAAGCCGCGAGGCAAGCAATGCCCAACTCAGCCGAAGCTCATCAAACGTTGGCATCGGTCTACACCGGACTCCATCTCACAAAAGATGCGGCACGCGAACGCACGAAAGCCCAATCACTGGAAAGGGCAACAAAGGCCTCTGATCCTGGACCAAAACTAAACACGCCTGCCCCTGATTTCGCGCTCCCTGATGCTGTCACCGGGAAAGTAACTCATCTTCAAGATTTTCTCGGCAAAACTCCGGTTGTGCTCGTATTCGGCAGTTATAGCTGTCCGAATTTCCGTTCCTCCGCTGACGCGCTGAAGAGCATGCACCAATCCTACGGTTCACGCCTGCCGTTCCTGCTCATTTACATCCGCGAAGCACACGGAAGCGATAACTGGCAAAGCACACGTAACACGCGAGAAGGCATTGCCCTTCGGTCAGCCGGGACGTTTGCTGAAAAACAAGGGAATGCAACCACCTGCAGCCGCAGTCTTCACTTGTCATTTCCAGCGCTGGTTGACGGTCTGGACGGAAGTGTGGAAACCGCTTACCATGCGTGGCCCAGCCGTGCATTTATCATCGGCGCAGACGGCCGGGTTCTCTACAGCACGCGCCTGACAGAGTTGGACTTTAAACCACAGGAGATGGAAAACGTTTTGCGCCAAGCCGCTGGGAGCGACCAATGAAGTTCACCAGACGAGAAATGCTGTGGTTGGCTACTGGTTACGGAGCGTCACAATTATGGGGACGCCGGACAGGAGCAGAACAGTCCGAACCCCTTTTCATCGAAGTTCCGCGTTCATCGAGCGGTATCGAATGGGTACACGACAACGCCATGTCCGACACGCGCTATTTGCCCGAAACGCTCGGCCCTGGATGCGCCTTCATCGACTACGACAATGACGGCTGGATGGATATTTATTTGGTGAACAGCGGTCCTAGTGACTTTTGGAAACCTGCCAAGTCCATCCGAAACGCGCTCTACAAAAACAACCGCGACGGCACCTTCACGGACGTTACCGAGAAAGCCGGTGTTTGTGGCGGCACTTTCGGCATGGGCGTGGCAGTAGGCGATTTCGATAATGATGGCTGGCCGGACATGCTCGTCACCGCCTACGGTAAGTGCATCCTCTACAAAAACAATCACGACGGCACTTTCACCGACATAACTGAAAGGTCCGGTTTAGCGACACCCGGCTGGACTACAAGCGCGGTCTGGTTCGACTACGACAACGATGGCAGGCTTGATCTGTTCCTGTGCAGTTTTGTCGATTACTCAGGCGCCCATAAATTCGAGTGCGGCGACAACAAAATTGGCAAACACTATTACTGCATTCCCCGCGTCTTCAAGGGAACAACGAGCTTTCTGTATCACAACAATGGTGACGGCACGTTCACCGAAGTCAGCAAAGGAACAGATATTGCCAAGTCACTGGGCAAGGGCCTGGGAGTCGTGGCAACCGACATTAACAATGACGGGCGGATGGATCTATTCGTTGCAAACGACACCGTCCAGAACTATCTGTATGTGAATCGCGGCCCCGGCCCAAAGGGCACATGGAAGTGGGAAGAGATCGCACTACAGGCCGAGGTAGCGTTCAGCGAAAACGGCCAGCCGCGCTCGGGGATGGGCGTCGATGCGGCGGATATCAACGGCGATGGCTGGCAGGATTTATTTGTCGCTAACGTCGATCAGGAAATGTTCTCCGTTTACCAGAACAACAAGGACGAAACATTCCGCGACGTGGCGCACGGAGCTGGCGTTGCCCAAGCCACTCGTCTACTCAGCGGCTGGGGCTTGAAATATTTCGACTACGACAACGACGGCCAAGTAGATCTTTTTCTGGCAAACGGTCACCCTGACGATATGATCGACCACTACTCTTCACAGGTGAAATACAAAGAACCATTGCTGTTATTTCACCAGGGCGAAGACGGCAAGCTCCACAACATTAGTGACCTCGCCGGTCCCGCGTTCAAGCAGCCATTTGCCGCACGCGGCCTAGCGGTTGGAGATTTCGATAACAACGGCGCAGTGGACGTGCTGGTCGCCAACAACGGCGGCGCGCCCGTCCTGCTGAAAAACAATGCGGCCAAAGGCAACAATTGGCTGGGCGTAAAACTCGAAGGCACAAAGTGCAACCGCGATGCCATTGGCGCTAAAATCTACTGGACAGCCGCCGGAAAGAAACGCTTTCGGCTGAAGAACAACGGCGGAAGCTATCTCTCCTCGCACGATGGGCGCGAAGTGCTCGGGATCGGCAAAGCCGGAAAGATCGATGAACTCGAAATCCATTGGCCCGCGCCAAGTACCCAAGTGGATCGCCTTACGAATCTACCGATTAATAAATACATCCGCATCATCGAAGGCAAGGGTATCAGCGCCTGATTGTGAAATCAGAAACTGTACTTTAGCGCCACCTGTACCTGACGCATCGGAACCGCTGTGCCGGTAATCGTGCCAAAACCGCTGGCCGAAGAAAAATTGCCGTTAGGGTTTGACCAAACCGGATGGTTTAAAACATTGAACGCTTCCAAACGGAACTGAAGCGAGTGCCGTTCGCTATATGGCATCACAAACTCTTTGTGCGCGTCGAAATCGAAGGCGAAGATGCCAGGTCCAATCACGTTGTTGCGCCCGACATTGCCGAAAGTTCCAAGCGGTTGCAAGACGAAAGCACCCCGGTTGTACCAGCGGGAGGGAGTCGGATTCTCCAAGTACGGACTGATGCCCGTCGCGTTCGGACGGTCATAACCGTTCCCGGTCACGGAACGATCCGTGCCGCCGAGGGTAATGGTCTGCGGCAATCCGGTTTGCAGCGTCCAGATGCCGCCAACCTGCCAGCCGCCGATGACAGCATTCAGGAACCCATTATTAATATTGACCGGCCTGCCCTTTCCGATCGGCAGATCGTACACGGCGGCAGTGATAAACCGATGCCGCACATCGAAGGCGGAAAGACCACGCTCGCACGCCAGGCAGTTGCTGTTCTGCGGAAATAAAGTGTCAAAACCCTGCACGCGAATGCCGCTCGAATTATCAATTGACTTCGAGTAAGTATAGGAACTGGTAAGGCTAAGACCCTGGCTATAGCGCTTGGTGAGCTTGATGCTGCCGGCGTTATAGTTTCCGTTACCCGAGTCGGCTACTAATTGGATCACGCCGAAAGTAGGAAAGGGAGTCCGGGAAAGGGCAGTGCCCGTGGTTCCAGGAATCGACTCGTTCGCATTCTGGAAGCCGTAGAGGTGGTGGCTGACCGACCCCAGATAGCCCACCTCAACGAGCATAGTTTCTCCTAACTGCCGCTGCACATTAGCCAGATACTGCATGGTGTACGGAGTGCGGTGAGAGTAAGCATCAACGAATGCATAGGGGTTGGTGATGCGAGCCGTAGCGCCATTGCCAGCTGCCAGCGCATTACTCCAAAACAGGGTTGGAGTTCCTGGGGCGGAGTTCACACGGAAACGGCCAGCGATGTTGCGGGCCATATCGAACACCGCGTTCCCGATGTCCTGGTTATAGAAGCAGCCATAGCCCAACCGGACGACCCATTTCGAACCCGGTGAGTACGAGATACCAATGCGCGGCGCAAAGTTCGTGGTTTGGGTTTTCATCAGGCGATCATTCAGTACGCCATTGCTGCAAACAGCCGTAATCTGAGGCCAACGAATGCTGATTCCCGCGTATGGGTCGGAACAATTGCCCTGCCGCATGAACTGCGGATAAGCGCTTGCCGGGGCGTTCGCAAAATCGAGAATGCGCGGCAGATTTACCGTAAACAGATTCCCGAGCGTGTCGAGGAAGGGCGGCGTCAGTTCATAACGCAGACCGAGCGAAAGCGTCAGTTTGGGCGTGACTTTCCAGGTGTCATCCACCCAGGCGGCGTATGCGTTGCGCTGGAAATCAGCGGTGGCGATAGCGATGGCGGCCTCGGACTGGTACATATCGCCGAGCAGGAAATCAGCGAAGGAATCTCCGCCCTTGCTGTCGGCGCTTTGCGTGGCGTTCGGCTGAAAGGTGAATTGTCCGCGCGCGAACTGATTACCTACCTGGTTATAGTGCTGGCGCGTGAATTCAAATCCGAAGGCAAATGCGTGCTTCCCGTGAATCCAGGACAGGTTATCAATGAACTGAAGAGTGTTGTTGTCGTTTGCGTACGGGCCATCCGTGCTATCACCAATAGAGCTGTAATTCAGCAGCGTGACGTTCGGAATGCCCCAGGTGACCGGCGGGCCACTCGCAAAATTCGGGATGCCGAGCGAGCCGACTACATCCGTCTGAAAAGCAAGAAAAGTGCCAATCGAATTAAAGAACCGCGTGTATCCGAAACGGACCTCATTCACAAGACTGGGCGTGAACGTGCGCGTGTTGGAACCCATATACTGCTCGTACCCGGTGATGGTTTTGCTGCCGTCGAGAGTGAGACCTTGCTGTGATTGGTTCTCGCTACCCCAGCTATAACGGCCCGCCCACTGTGACTTGGAGGACTCCACGTAATCCATGCGCAACACAAAGCCGTCCCGGTTAAACGGACTGGCATCCGAGCGGACGAAGTTGTTTGATAAGCCCGCGCCGGGAATATTGGCAGGCGCATAATACTGCAGCAGTTTGTTTGAAATCGGATCAATGCGGTTTGATGGAATGATGTTGTTGGGAAACTGCAGTTTGGTAGCGGGATCGTAGATGGGCGTGGATACCGCGCTGAAGTCGCCACTAAACATGGCGGCGGTAGGAACCGTATAGATGCTCTGGAAATTCTGCCTCCTGCGCAGGGCCTCGTAGTTGGACATAAAGAACAGCTTGTTCTTTCCGTTAAATAGCCAAGGAATGCGAACCGGGCCGTGGAACACAAACCCGAAATCATTCCATTTAAAGGGCTGCTTGTTTTGCGGCTTGCTTGTGAATGAATAGGGCAGGGCATCCAGCACGTCATTGCGCAGAAACTCGAACAAAGCGCCGTGGTAATCATTACCGCCCGATTTCGTCAGCACGTTAATCTGCGTGGTTTGATGTCCGAACTGAGCCGGATAGACGCCGGTCTGTACTTTAAACTCCTGCAAGGCATCGATAGAGGGAAGAACCACATAGGTATTGAAGTTTGGGTCCGTGTTGACTACGCCATCGAGCGTGTAGTAGTTGAACATGATGCGCTGTCCGCCTACCGCTATAGATTGCTCGGCACGATTACCGCCCTGGCGCGAACCCGCCTGTCCTGAAGGCGGAGAGATCGTGTTCGTATTCGGAGCAAGAGCGACAAGGTTCAGGTATTGGCGTCCATTCAGCGGAAGCTCTTCAATCGACTTGTTTCCAATCACGGTACCAACGGTTGCATTTTCCGCTTGCAGTAGATCGGCTGCGGCAGCGACCTCGACTGCTTGGGAGAGTTGCCCGACTTGCAGCGCAAAATCCAGGCGCACGGATTGTTGCACCTGGACCAAAATGTCTTTGCTGATTTCAGCCTTAAAGCCGGTACGCTCAACTCTGATGTCATATGTTCCGGGCGGAAGAGAGGGGAAGCTGTAATTGCCCGATTCCGTGGTGACCGTGCTGCGAAGAGCGTTCGTATTAGTATTGGTCAGCGCGATATTCGCTTGCGGGACCGCGGCTCCGGATGCATCACTGACGTGGCCCGTAATCTCACCAAATGTTTGGCCGACTAGAGGCAGGCCACAAAACATCACCACGCAAACAGTTGCAACCCTGTAATAATGCATCAAACGAAACCTCCACAAAGAGGCAAACACGCACGAACACGGTGCCTCTTGACCTTAAACCCTTGATTACGACTGAAATTTTGTCTAACCTATCACACACGGTTTCATTCAGGCAAGTTTGATAGAGTTGACAACAATTAATCGGTACTAGTATTTATGAGTCGAAACAGTCGAAGATCTTTCATCAGGAACTCGGGGGGAGCAATTGCCGGTGCGCTTGCCTTGCCGTCTTTATCGCAGGCCGTTCAGCAAACTACTTCTCCCTACCAGCGACCAAAGCTGAAGATTACAGATGTCCGCACAGCAGAGGTGACCGTTCACGGCTGGCAAACGCATGTGCGCATTTATACAGATCAGGGGCTGATCGGGCATGGTGAAGCCACGGACGCGGCCGTGGGAACAGCGTCGCTGGTCCGCACCTTCCGCCGTTTTCTGATCGGCAAAGATCCCCTGAACGTTGATGCCCTGTGGGAGCAGATGCGAACCGCCGGAATCTTCGCGGGCGCGCAAGGCGGGCAGTATGTCACGGCGCTCACCGGAGTTGAAACCGCCTTATGGGACCTCACAGGTAAGGCATTGGGGCTTCCCATTTACCAACTTCTTGGCGGCAAGTTTCGCGACCGTATCCGCATGTATTGCGATTCCGATATGGACGATCCCTTGGGGAAGGAAGCCGACCAGAAACTTTCCTGGATTCAATCGAACGGCTTTACAGCCATGAAGATCGACCTTGATGAAGCACGCGATCCGGCCCGGTTTGATGCCGTGAATTGGACCGCGAGCAATGGCGAGATCGACCGCATGGTGAGTTGGGTCCGGCACGTTCGCGATTCGATCCCGAAGCAAATGGATCTAGCGGCGGATATGCATGGCCGTTATGACGCGACCACTGGGAAACGCGTGGCAGCGGCGGTAGAACCGTATCGTTTGCTGTGGCTGGAAGAGCCTGTTCCCGCTGAAGACATTGACGCCATGGCCGATATTCGCCACTCTACAAAGACTCCCATCTGCTGCGGCGAAAACCTGTATATGCGCTGGGGATTCCGGGAACTGCTGGACAAACAAGCAGCCGACATCATTATGCCCGATATCCAAAAAGTGGGCGGGTTGTCGGAAGCTCGCAAGGTTGCTAATCTGGCTCAGACTTATTATGTGCCGTTCGCGCCGCATTGCGTTGTGTCGCCTATCGGCACGATGGCATCAGCGCACGTGTGCGCCTCCATCCCCAATTTTCTGGTTTGCGAGTGGCATTGGATCAATCACCTTGACCTTTGGAAAGATTTCGTGAAAGAGGGCGAGATTATCACGAAGGGCCATGTGGCGGTCACGGACCGGCCCGGCATCGGCGTAGAGATGAACGAAGCAGCGGCACGCAAGGCGCAAGTGCCGGGCACGGGATGGTTTGAGCCGTCTAAAGCTTAATAGACATGCGAACAAGAATCTTTCTTTCCTTTCTTCTCCTCTCAACTGCCTGGGCGCAGGAAGGCTTTTTTACGAAGGCTAATGTCATCAAGTACACTCCCGAATGGAAAGGCGAACGCTTTCCTGATGGCAGGCCGAAGGTGCCGGATGCAGTCCTCGACCGGATGAAGACGGTGACCCTGGAAGAAGCCTGGGCCGTATTGCGGGAAGCCGGTTTTAACCACCAATACGAAGACGGATGGCTGGTGATTTTCCCTGATAAAGTGCTGGTCGGTCGGGCGCTCACGGCGGAGTGGATGCCCGGACGCCCCGACGTGCAAAAGGTAGTCGAAGAACAGGGAAAACAGGACCAGCGGATCGGGTCGCAAAACGCCTGGCCGGTTGACATGCTGCAGCCGAGGGATGTCTACGTTTGCGATCACTTTGAGCTCAAGCAGGACGGCCCTTCTATCGGCGACAACGTCGGCAACGCCATTTATGCCAGAAGCGGTAACGGCATTGTATACAACGGAGCAGTGCGGGATATCGAAGGGTTGAAAGAACTGCCCAACTTCGTTTCTTTTGTCCGCTTCTATGATCCATCGCATCATTTCGGATCTCTCAATTCCGGAGCCCGGTTAAATTCCACCATGGTCGGAATCAACGGCCCTACCCGTATCGGGCATGCGCTGGTGATGCCCGGCGATGTCGTGCTCGGGAAGGACGGAGGCGTTCTTTTCATTCCGCCGCAGCTGGCCGAGCGAGTTGTCAAGTACTCCGAGATCACGCGCCTCCGTGATATTTTCGGGCACCAGCGCCTGCGCGAAAAGAAGTATACGGCGGGCCAGATCGATACAAGGTGGTCCGATCCAATTGAGAGCGATTTTACGGGATGGCTCCGGGAAAATATGAATCAATTGCCGGTCGCCAAGGAACAAATCCAGGAAATCATTAAGGAACGCTCTAAGTAAAACTGAAAATGCCGGGACAAACCTGTTCTGCCGCCGTGCTCACTGCTTACCAGGAGCCGCTTCAACTCCGCGACTATCCCGTTCCCGACGAAATCGGCGCGGAAGAAGCTTTGGTCCGCGTCGAAATGGCGGGCATCTGCGGCACGGACGTGCATCTCTGGCTGGGACAACTGCCCATTCCCCTGCCGGTCATCCTGGGCCACGAAACAGTGGGCCGGATCGAGCGCCTTGGCCCCCATTTGAAAAAAGACTGGCGCGGATTGCCGCTCACCGTGGGAGACCGTATCACTTGGGCCAGTTCCATTACCTGCGGCGAATGTTATTACTGCCGTTTGAAGCGGCAACCGACGCGATGCCTGTTTCGCAAAGCTTATGGCATTTCCTACTGCGCTGACGAGGCTCCCCATCTGCGCGGCGGCTACGCGCAATACATTCTGTTGCGGAAGGGAAGCGCCCTTTTTCGTCTCCCCCCTGAGTTGCCGACCGAAGCCGTCGTGGGCGGAGGGTGCGCGCTGACCACAGCCATTCACGGGCTGGAGCGAACTCCGGTCCAATTCGGAGATACCGTGGTGATTCAAGGCGCCGGCCCCGTTGGATTAGCTGCTTTAGCCTTGGCACGCCACTCCGGCGCGGAAAAAATTATTGCCATTGGAGCGCCCAATCACCGGCTGGAACTGGCGCGTGAGTTCGGCGCTGACGAAGCCATTTCCATTGAAGCCGTCCCAGACGCGAACGAGCGCCGCCAGCGAGTTCTTCAGGCAACCGGCGGCTATGGAGCGGACCTCGTAGTCGAATGCGTGGGCTATCCCTCGGCGGTTCCAGAAGGCTTGGAGTTATGCCGCGATGGAGGCGCTTATCTGGTGCTTGGGCAGTATGCCGACGCGGGGAACGTCCTCATGAACCCTCATACCATCACTCGCAAGCAGTTAAAAGTAGTCGGCAGTTGGGCCTTTGAGCCGCGTCACGTCCATCGCGCATTAACGTTTCTAGACGACACGCATTGGAAGACACTGTTTGCCCGAGAAGTCAGCCATCGATTTCCATTGCACGGAGCCAGCGAAGCGCTCGAAACCGTGCGGCAGCATCGCTCCGCGAAAGCGGTTATCGTACCGGAGTAGATAAGCTCCTTTCTTCAGAAGAAGGGGCGGCATGGAGTTCGCTGTTCGGGTTATCAATGGTTGTAAATTCGAACCCATTGGTGTCAGAAACAACCTCGCGCGCCTGTTTGCGTGCCGCCCGTTTGCGCGCCTGCTCCTCCCGGCGCTGCTGCTCGGCAGCTTCCTGCTGCCGCTGCGCTTCTTCCTGCTTCTTTTCTTCTTCTTCCGCCAAGCGCATCTCGCGCAACTCGATCAGCTCGGCTTCATCCTGCTGGTAGCGGCTGCGCAAACGCCGCTCGTGCAGGCGCAGGTTCCGGAAGGCTTTGGCTTCGGTCTCCTCCGTTTGCGCATCGAGCAGCAGGCGGCGGACGGAGGGGTCCTCGTCCGGAAACTGGTCGGCGCCCCGCAAGCGGCCCAAGGCGTAGAGGCCGGATTCCAGGCCCGGAATCGAGTCCAAGCGCCATTGGGTGTCGGCGAGGGCTTGCACAAGGGCGTGTTCGCGCGTGTCGCGGGGCCGCCAGTAGACCAGCAGGCGCTCGACGTGAGCGCGGTACTGTGCGGCTTCTTCCTCGTCGGCCAGCAAAATGGTGCGTCCGGCCAGGCCGGTTTTGACGGCGTTCAAGGAGGATTGGGCCTTCCCTTCTGACGTGGTAGGGCCGGTACTCAGTTGAGCATTGGCGCGATTGGCGGCGAGACGGCGCTCGCTGGTGGTCGTTTCGGGGGTGGTATCGGTGGACATATCCATGTGCTCGCGGCCACACGGTAGCAGGCGGAAGCAGGAGATTGACAGGCAGAAGCAGAAAAATGCGGGCTAAAGGAAAGAAAATGCGGAAGAAAAGAAAGGGGTGCCGGTTGTGACTGTGTAAGGCAGAGTTTAGAAATCCGGAGTACGATCGTGTGTTCCAGCCTGAACTTCATGGCAGTAGTATCTGGATCGCCGGACTGAAGCCGACTTGAACGAAGCCGAAGCGGCAGACGCTACGCGTGAGCCTCTGTAGCAGCGATGTGGAAATTAGGATAGTGTCGGGTCACAAGGAGGTCCCTGTGACCCATTTAAGAAAGATGATGCTCGAGGAACTCGAGCGCCGCCACTACTCTCCGAGTACCGTACGGGCCTATATCCAAACCATTGAGGATTTGGGCCGCTTTTTCCATCGTCCGCCGGATCAGCTCGGTCCCGAACAGATTCGCGAATACCAAGCCTATTTGTTCCGGGAACGCAAGCTGGCGCCCAACACGGTGACACAACGAACCGCCGCCCTTCGCTTCTTTTTTGTCACGACGTTAAGGAGGCCCTGGACGATTACCGAAACGCCTTATCCGCGCAAAACGTTCCGGCTTCCTAAAATCCTCAGCCCGGAACAAGTCTTGCGGCTCATTGAGGCAGCTCCCACGGCGCTGTACCGCATCCTCCTGATGACTCTTTACGCCACCGGGTTGCGGCGTGCCGAGTTAGCTCATTTGCAGGTTGCCGATATTGATAGCGAACGCATGGTCATTCACGTCAAGGGCGGGAAGGGTCGCAAGGACCGCGATGTCATGCTCAGCCCGAAGCTACTCGAAGAGCTGCGGCGCTACTTCCGCGGACTGCGACAAAAACCGAAGCTCTGGCTTTTCCCCGGGAACCGCTGGCACACGGGCCAACGACCGATCAGTGCCAAAGTGGTCTGGGAGGCTTGCCACCAGGCGGCCCAACGAGCGGGCCTCGGCGATGAGGTTCATCCCCATACTTTGCGGCACTGTTTTGCGACCCATCTGCTGGAAGGGGGAGCCGACCTGCGTACCATCCAGCTCTTGCTCGGGCACCGTGACCTGGAAGAGACCACACTCTATCTGCACCGTTC
>JBJMGL010000060.1:0-7333 GCA_045807985.1 Bryobacteraceae bacterium | reverse complement strand
GGCGAACACCTGCGCGTTCCAGCGATAGCTCCAGGATTCGCCCCAATCGCCTTCCGGCCCTCCATGAATGGCGAAGAGCACGGGGTATTTTTGCGCGGGACTGAAGCCGGGCGGCTTCACAAGAAAGCTGTCGATCTTGGTTCCATCTGCGGCGTCAACCGTGATTTTTTCCAAAGGTGTTAGTTGACAATCATTCATTACGGCGTCGTTGAGATGCGTGAGGATAGCGGCGGCTCCCCCTTTGGAAACGGCCCGTTTAATCTCGATGGGATGCGAACCGCTTTGCTCGGCGAAGATCATCGTTTTATCGTCGGAAGTAAATTGCACGGAACCAATCGAAGTGGGGCCTTGCGCTACGGTTCGGATTGGTCCTCCCGTTGGAGAAATCATCAGCAGCGGCGTTGTGCCGTGGTCATCCACAGTAAAAAAGATTCGCTGCGAGTCGTGAGACCAGGTAAAGCTCTCGACCCAACGATCCAGCGAATCCGTTACTGTATTCATCTGGCCGGTTTGCAGATCAAGAATGGCAAGACGCCATTGATCGCTTTCATATCCGCCGCGAGTTTGTGTCCGGTAAGCGAGATACTTTCCATCCGGTGAATAGATAGGTCCTTCGTCCGCGCCCGGATTAGCGGTGATGCGTTTCGCTTGACCACCGGCAGCGGGAATTGTGAATAGATCGGAATTGGTACTGGTGGAGAGATCGGGATCGGTGTTCGCGACATACGTAATTTGGATGCTATCGGGAGAGAACACGTACGCTTCGAGACCACCAAGGGAAAAGGGCGGAGCGCCAGCAGTGCCGGGAGTAAGGTCGCGAACATGCTCGCTGCTGTCAAGCGCCTGAATCAGAAGATGCTGCCTCCGCTTGCCTTGATAATCGGTCCAGTGCCGGTAAAGAAGGCTGCTATACACACGCGCTTTCATCTTTGATGCTGCTTCCGCATCGAGATTCGTTTTATTGCAAGTGCTGTCGTAGTCTACGCCTGGTGTGGCGTTGACTGGCGTGCAGGACGGATAAACTTCGCTTGTGAATAAAACAAGTTTTCCATCGGGCGATATCGTTTCGCCGTCAGCGCCGGTCGGGATACTGGTGATTTGCTTCGGGTCAGTTCCATCGGCATTCATCGACCAGACTTGTGAACCGTCTTTACGATCAGAAGTAAAGAGAATACGTTTTGAGTCGGGGGTCCAGCGCGGGCGGGCATTGGCATTACCTTCGACCGTCAAGCGCTGGGGAGTGCCTCCATTGACTGGGACTATATAGATGGCGGACGGCTTGGTGTTGTTTGCCATATCCACGGTTTGCACTGTGAAAGCAACGGTTTCCCCATCCGGAGACAACTGCGGATCATCGATGCGCGACAGCATCATCATGGCGTCGAAGGTGAAGGGAGCTTTTGTAATGGCAAAGGCGGAAAGGGCAATCGTGAGGCTGAGTAGCAGCGCGCACCCGATGGATTTTCGCATGTACCAATTATTTTATCGGCGTTTAGGCGGGAAGGCTTTTTGATGTGGATTATGAGGACTGATGGTACTTCAAATTGTCCTATAGCTGTAAACTGCTCACATGCTTTCGCAAACGACTCGACGATCCTTTCTTGCCGGTTCCGTGTCTGGGGTGCTTGGCGTGTCACGCGTTTTTGCCGCAGGAAATCCGATCTGCTTTGGCGGCCCGATTTTCCTAAAATCGGATGATCCGGCTGAGCTGGCCGCTGAGCATCGACGCTTGGGTTACAGCGCAGCGTACTGTCCTGCGGTAAAAATATCGGAAACGGATCGCATTAAAGCCATACAGGAGGCTTTCGGCAAGGCAAAAGTGGTCATTGCGGAAGTAGGCGCCTGGAAGAACATGCTGGACCCTGACCCTGCGAAACGCCGTGAAAATCTCGCTTATGTGACGGAAAGATGCGCTTTGGCGGAGGCCGTTGGCGCGCGTTGTTGCGTTGACATCGCTGGCTCATACGACCCAACCGTGTGGTATGGCCCAAATCCAAAGAACTTGTCGAAACAATTTCTGGAAGCAACTGTCGAGAATTGCCGCCATGTCATTGACTCCGTGAAGCCAAAACGAACCAAATTCACGATTGAAATGATGGGCTGGAGCATTCCCGATGGCCCTGACTCTTATCTCAGCCTGATTCGCGCTGTGGACCGACCCGCTTTCGGCGTCCACATGGATGTCTGCAACGGCGTAAATTCTCCCAAGCGATTCTATGAAAACAGCGAGTTCATTGGCGAGTGCTTTTCAAAGTTAGGACGATGGATTCGCTCCTGTCACGCCAAGGATTTACAGTGGGTGGTTGAACTCAACGTACACTTTCTGGAGGTTGTACCCGGACGCGGGCAGATCGACTACCGCCGGTATCTCACTGAGCTGAGTAAACTCCCGTCCGATACACCGCTGATGATGGAGCATCTGAAAAAGCCGGAAGAATATGAGGAAGCAGCCCGCTATATACGCGGCGTTGGCGCACAGAGCGGTTTGAGTTTTCTTTAATATCACATAACTTTGAGAAGGCCTGCACCTTTCCGCTACCCTTTCTTTTTCAGATTTAGTTATGCGCTTCAGCTTCGTCTTTTGGCTTAGTGTTTTTGTACTCAACACGGCTATAAAGGCTGATGTTACTCCCCTGCCCTCTTTCGGTGAACCAGCGCTTTCGCCGGATCGCTTGGAAATAGCGTTTGTTTCCGGCGGCGACATCTGGACGGTACCAGCCAAGGGTGGCGAGGCGCATTTACTAATCTCACATCCTGCCACCGAATCGCGGCCGCTCTATTCGCCTGATGGAGCAAGGTTGGCATTCACGTCCACGCGCACCGGCAACGGCGATATTTATGCGCTCACTTTTGCAACGGGCGAGGTGAAACGCCTTACATATAGCGATTCCAACGATCTCCTTGATGGCTGGTCTCGTGATGGCAAGTGGCTTTACTTTTCATCCAGCGTGAACGACATCAACCAAGCGCAGGATATTTTCCGTGTCAGCGTCAATAGCGGAACACCTTTGGAAGTAACTCGTGATCGCTTCTATAACGAGTTTCGCGGCGCGCCCTCTCCCGACGGCACGCAATTGGCCTTTGTTGCCAGGGGGATGAGCAGTACTCAATGGTGGCGTCATGGCCATAGCCACCTGGATGAGTCTGAGATTTGGTTGAAGGACATTGCCGATAAAGGCCCCTACAAATGTTTAGTTGCCGAGGATGCGAAACAAGGCTGGCCCATGTGGTCCGCGGACGGCAAAGATCTCTTTTATACGTCTGATCGCACCGGCGTTGAAAATGTGTTTCGCCAGCCGGTCCATGGAGGTCCCGCGAAGCAGGTCAGTCATTTGCGTGATGGCCGCCTTCTCTGGCCTTCTATCAGTTATGATGGCCGTGAGATTGTCTTTGAGCGCGGTTTCAAGATCTGGAAGCTGGATACCAACTCCGGTTCCGCATCGGAAATCTCAATCACTTTGCGTGGAGCGGCTTCCACACCCGCCATTACGCACCAGACATTTACGGAATTTACCGATCTGGCGCTGTCACACGACGGCAAAAAGATCGCAGTGATCGCTCATGGCGAAGTTTTTGCGGCTTCCGCTACCGACGGTGGTGACGCTCTCCGCATCACCCGGACACCCGCGCCGGAGAGTGACGTGCAGTGGGCTCCTGATAGCAATCGCTTGGTTTACGTTTCCTCCCGCAATGGACATCATCAGGTCTTTGAGTACGATCTGACCCAAAATGCCGAGCGGCAATTAACGAACTCCAACCAGGATGACGAAGCTCCCACGTTCTCGCCCGACGGTAAGCAGCTAGCTTTTGTTCGGGATCGTCATCAACTGCACATGATTGCTCTTCAATCCAAAGAGGACAACCTTCTCAGTTCCGGCGATCTGCGAGATCCCGCTCTGGCCTGGTCGCCTGATGGCACGCTCATTGCATTTACGAGCAATGGCGCAAAATCTTTTCGCAATGTGAGCGTGATGGAGAGCAGCGGCGGTGTGGCAAAACCTGTCAGCTTTCTCGCTAATGGACAGACCGCTAGCCGCATTGCCTGGTCACCCGATGGCAAGTATCTTCTGTTCAACACAGCCCAACGCGGTGAGCAGTCGAAAATGGCGCGAGTCGATCTTCAACCGCATCTGCCGCGATTCCGCGAGGACCAGTTCCGCGAGCTATTCAGGAACAAGGAGCCTGCTCCCGAACAGCGTCCCTTGATCAGGCAGCCCGATAAAGCCCTATCAAAGCCGACCGACCTAGAGACTTTAGCAAAACGCGACGCTCCTCCGCCCTCTATGGGCGGTAAGAGTTCGAAGAGGCCCGAGTCGATTTGCATCACATTCGAAGGCATTCGCGAGCGTTTGACATTTGTTCCGCTCGGCTTCGACGTGGGCGAACCGGTTATCAGCCCTGATGGCAAGACGCTCGTTTTCGCGGCTGCTACCGACAATCAATGGAATCTTTATTCCTATTCTCTGGACGAACTTGCAACGGAGCCGCCCGTGGCGAGACAGCTTACCTCTACACCGAGCACGAAGTCCGATTATCAGTTCAGCGCGGATTCCAAAACGATCTATTTTCTCGATAACGGCCATGTAAATTCCATGCCTATCGAAACAAGAACTTCGAGGGCCATTGCGGTTACGGCCGCTCTTGACATCGATTTTGATGTAGATAAAATGGCAACGTTCGAGCAAGGCTGGGCAACGCTGAACAGGCAGTTTTATGATCCCAAGTTCCACGGTCAGGACTGGGCACGCCTGCATGACCTGTATGCTCCTTTCATTGCCGGCAGCCGCACACCCGATGAAATGCGGCGCGTCATGAACCTGATGATTGGGGAGTTGAACGCTTCTCACTCGGGCCTCAACCCTGCGATAGGCCCACTGGCTCAATTGTCAGCATTCTCGCCCATGCCTATGCCCATAGGCCGTTTGGGTCTTCGCTTTGAGCGTGAGCCTTATGAAGCTGGAAGGGGATTAATCATCCGCGAAATCATCCCCTTAAGCCCGGCGGCGCTGGAAGGCAGCATCAAGATTGGCGAAACGCTATTGGCAGTGGATGAAGAAGCTGTCGGCCCCCAAACCAACCTGGACAATTTATTGCAGAGCAAGGTGAACCGCCGGGTTGTGCTGCGAATTGGCGCTGCCGGTCATTCGGCGCAAACGCGCGAGGCGGTCGTCCGTTCTGATTCCGCATCAACTGAAAAGGGACTGCTGTACCGGGCCTGGGTGGAAGCGAATCGCGCTTATGTGGAGCGAATTAGCCACGGCAAGCTTGGTTATGTGCATATTGCCGACATGTCGGAGCAGTCGCTGAACCAGCTCTATATTGACCTGGATGTACAGAACCAGACCAAACAGGGCGTAGTGATTGACATCCGCGACAACAATGGCGGTTTTGTAAACCAATACGTCATTGATGTTTTCACGCGCAAGAATTACCTCACCATGACTCCACGGGGCGGCAATCCGGCTCCGGCCCGTCCAGCACTGGGGCAGCGCGCATTAGGGCTTCCCACGGTACTGGTGACGAATCAAGGTTCGCTTTCTGATGCCGAGGATTTCACTGAAGGTTATCGTGCGCTGGAGCTTGGCAAAGTTGTGGGCGAGCCCACTGCCGGTTGGATCATCTATACTGGTGCAACACAGTTGTTGGACGGCTCAACGATTCGCATACCTTTTATTCGAGTTCAGGGCGCAGATGGGACCGACATGGAGATGCAGCCGCGACCCGTAGACATTCGCGTGGAACGCATGGCGGGAGATGGGCTGCAGGGCAAGGATGTTCAGCTCCAGCGGGCTGTCACAGAACTGCTCAGGCAAGTCTCACATTCATAGATGAAACTCATTATTGGCATCACGGGCGCGTCTGGCGCTATTTTCGGCATTCGCACGCTGGAAGTCTTGAAGGCGCTCTCTGTGGAAACGCACCTGGTGATGAGCCGCTGGGCGCGCACCACGATTACGCATGAAACTGAGTATCGCGTGGAGCAGGTGGAAGCGCTTGCTTCTCATGTGTACCACGGCGACAATCAGGCGGCGCCCATTTCGAGCGGCTCATTCCGCACGGACGGAATGATCGTCGCGCCTTGCAGCATGAAGACTTTAGCGGCCATTCGTATCGGCTACAGCGATACGCTGATCTGCCGCGCAGCCGACGTGATTTTGAAGGAGCGCCGCAAGCTGGTATTGGTTGCGCGGGAGAGCCCTCTGAGTGAAATCCATCTGGAAAATATGCTCTCCCTTACACGGATGGGCGCAGTTATTTTCCCGCCGGTACCGGCCTTTTATAGCGTTCCGAAAACCATTGATGATGTCGTGAATTACCTTGTCGGGCGAGTACTCGATCAGTTCGGGCTTGAGGTGCCGGACCTTTCCCGGTGGAGCGGATTCTGACTCGGTGCAAGCAAGCGCATAGCTACGAAGCCGATCAGTGTTCCCACAACGTAGGGCGGAAAGTCTGACCATTGGAACGTTGTCCCTAAGACGAGACGTCCTGGCAAGGTACGGCGAATCGCTTCCAGCCAAGAAGGGTGCCAGAGCTGCAAGAATTCGAGACAACAAGTGATAACGAATACGGTGAGCGTCACCGGCAGGGCCGGCGCTGTCGGTTTCAGGAAAGCATAAATCAGTATCCAGAAAATAACATAGGCTGCTCCACCGGAATAGTCGCGCCACTCCGGGTTAATCGGCGCAGAAAATCGCAGCCAGCAACCCACTACGGCCAGGACTGTGAGAACAATAAATAAAATTAGCCGGCGTTGAACCACCTCCGGGTCATTGTACCGACGTTGAGGTATTGTGAATTGGTTCTGCTGATAACTTATATTCGCTACCGGGTGGTTGCCTTCACCATGACGCTGGCCGCCCTCACTTACCTGGACCGGGTCTGCATCTCGATTCTCGCTCCGAACATCATGCGCGATCTGCGGCTGACCCGCATGGAGATGAGCTATGTCTTCAGCGCCTTCACACTTGCTTATGCGCTGTTTGAGATTCCGACCGCCTGGTGGGCCGACCGCATCGGGAGCCGCCGCGTGCTCACGCGCATTGTTCTCTGGTGGTCAGCGTTCACGGCGGCAACGGCCGGGGCTTTCCACTATGCCGCTCTTTTGGCGATCCGCTTTCTGTTCGGCGCGGGCGAAGCCGGTGCGTGGCCGAACGCCGCCCGTGTGTTCGCCCGCTGGATTCCTGCCCGCGAGCGAGGACGTGTGCAGGGTTTCTTCTTCGCGAGCGCGCATCTATCCGGCGGACTCACCCCGATGCTCGTGGCGTACTTGGCGGCCGTACTGCCCTGGCGCGTCATTTTTCTCCTTTTCGGCTGTGTCGGCCTTGTTTGGGCT
>JBJMGL010000059.1:0-2443 GCA_045807985.1 Bryobacteraceae bacterium | reverse complement strand
TCGGTAACAATATCGATGGCGTTGTGCAGCGTTACAACATCAAGGTTGTCGGGATTGTCAGGTATGAATACCGCACCAAAGAACGCGCTGCTCGTGCCTACCCAGTCATATCTTCCATGCAGCGTATTGCCGTTCGAAATCTTCTTGGCGGGCTCGTGCTCGGTGTTGCTGTTTTGCTGATATTCGAATTGTCCTTGGCCATAGGCGTACGGAGTATTTTCATCTCCGAAGCCAGCTGGCCATGCCGGGAATGCATAGGCGGGGCTCCCGTTCTGCAGCACCGACGTGTGAACGTGAACCACGTAGCTGTGGTCGAACTGCAGCTCTTTGCGGACGGTCAACCCTTTCGCCGCATACTCGAATATCAGATTCGTCGGCGCAGTAACGGTGCCATTTTCGGAGGCGACATAGAGCGCAGAATTCAACTGATTGCGCAGCGATTCGTCGTAGCTCCAGAACGCGAGCGGATAGCCGTATTTGCCAGCAGCCGGCTGGTTCACAATGTCGAGAGGCCGTCCCTGATCATCCGAATATTTTTTCAGGATCCACGATTTCGCCAGCCCGCCGCGATTGGTGAAAGTGATGCGATAAAGATCGTTCTCAATTACCGTTTCGGTTTCGGACTGCGCTTGCTGGGTTGAAGGTGCTGGTGCTGCAGAACCACGTGTCCGCTTCGGTGGAGTAGCGGCAGCCGCGGCAGCTTGGTTCGGTGCGGGTGGTTGCGACGGAGGGGCCGTTTGCGTCGGCTGGACTGGATGCGCCGTGCTTGGCGGAGTAGGCGCGTACTTCTTCATGTACAGCTGCGCGCCGAAAATGACGGCAGCCATCAATAAAAATACCAGCACGAAGCGCTGTTCATTGCCGTGCTCGGATTGCGGACTTTTGTACTCTGGCATTCGACTCAGTGGCTGGTATGGGAACAGATGCGGCCCGGAACTGGATCAAATCCGCCGCGCACAAACGGATGACAGCGGAGCAAGCGCCAAATTGCCAGCTCAGTGCCCCGAACTGCACCAAATTTCTCGATGGCTTCGGCCGCGTAATCGGAACAGGTCGGCACATACCGGCAGGACGGCAAAAACATAGGTGAGAGCGCTCGCTTGTATCCGCGCAGCAGCAACAACAAGAGGTTCTTTGGCGCGAACCGCCGACGTGATTCTGTCGCTTCAAGTGTGCTCATAGACAATTTCCGATCACTGCGGCTTGCCTCTCTGAAACTGTTTTTCGATCACCTGGAACGCCTTCGCGACTTCATTTTGTAAATCATTGAACTCTGCGCTCAGCGTCGAGCGCTTGGGATTGATCACTATGTCCACCGGCACGTTGTAAGGAAATCCGTTTAGCCGGACCGCCTCGCGCAAGCGGCGCCTGATTCGATTTCGTTGGATCGCGCCGCCCAGCGCCTTGCTTACTGTGAAGCCGACTCGCGCGCCCTTCAGCTCGTCCTCCGGACGCCACAGATAAAATGCCGTCATGTGCGCCGAAAAATGCCGGCGTCCCTGCTTATAAACTCGCTCAAACTCCGAATGCCGCAACAAGCGATGACTCTTCGGAAATCTGCCTTGCGATTTAGTTTGGGTCGCCTGATCCACCTTCACAGTTGCTCGGGGCGGGAACGCCCCTCCCCAAGAAAACTGCCTTTAAGCTGGCACCTCCGCGAGAGCAGCTAAAGGCGCCTGTTTACTTATTCACGAAATCCGGGTTTTACGGAAACACGCTTGCGCCCTTTTGCTCGGCGCCGGGAAATGACCGCGCGTCCGCCCTGGGTCTTCATACGGGTCCGGAAGCCATGCACCTTGGATCGGCGGCGGCGGTTCGGCTGGAATGTACGTTTCGGCATGAAAAGTCTCTTGTGCTCCTGTCCTTAGCTGATGCCCTGCTCAAATTTAGTGAAAGGAAAGTATAAACGACGGCTGAGGGTAAGGTAAAACGACCGAGCTCTCCCAATTGCGTACTATCTCGATGTTACGACAATAAGAACTCCGCGCCCGGCGCTACGTGGGCCAACAGGCACGAATACCACACCGGGCTTGCCGCTATACCTGTTTTCCTTTGGATAACTCGACAGCGAAGAGTATTGGCTGCAGCCACTCTCGCGAGTTCAAATTGATAGTTCAACTTGGCGTAAAGGAGACGTGGTTTGAGCCCTCAAGATTTACAAACAAAGTATTTGGCTGCTTTGGCCAGAATTGGCGGGACAGACACTTCGAAGAGGCAGACACCAATATTTCAGCGCCAACCAGCAATCACGCAAGAACAAACCATTCAAGATGCAGCCAAAGCTTTGGCGGCGCTCTGGAAGGTCACCAAATAGTAAGAGGAAGCGCGATGCCAATTAGAAGGGGAGCAACGGGCCAGAAGGGGAACCACATCACCCGTATGACGCAACTTCAACGAGAGCTCGACGCCCTACGCGACCATGTGCGCCGGTTGGCCACAAAGC
>JBJMGL010000058.1:0-7703 GCA_045807985.1 Bryobacteraceae bacterium | reverse complement strand
GCGCTTCTGAGCTTCGATGACGGGGTAACCGTCTTCGACATGCTGCACCATCGGTTTTTCGCAATAAACATGCTTGCCGGCATTCAGCGCATCTACCGTGATTTTCTGATGCCAGTGGTCCGGAGCGCCGATAATAACGGCATCAATATCCTTACGTTCCAGCACTTCTTCGTAGCGCCTGGTCGTAAAAATATCGCGGCCGTAAAGCTCCTTCATATGCTCAAGCCGGCCGTCATAGCAATCACATGCCGCTACCAACTTCGTCAGGCCGGTAGCAACTGAACTTTTGGCGTCATTTTGGCCCATGCCGCCGCAACCAATCAACGCAATCTGAACCTGATCATTCGGCGAGGAAAACTGGGGAAAAGCTGGCGAGGGAAGCAGCGATCCGGTCAGGCCGGCCGCTGCGGCAGTCAGGAAATCACGACGGGTTCTCACTCCTTACTTTGTATCAGAAGAAGTGGATGCTTTGTCAGAGGAGGTGGAAGAACCTGTACCGGAATCGGATGGGCTACTGGCGGTCGAGGAGGGCGCATCGGCTTTATCGGCTTTTTTAGCTCCACCATCATTGGCCGGGGTCTTCGGTCCGCGAGCATAATCCGTGACATACCAACCGCTACCTTTAAACTGAAACGCTGGCGCGGAAAGCAGACGCTCGACCTTGCCGCCGCACTTTTCATGTACCGTGAGCGGCTCGTCCGAAAACTTTTGCATCACTTCAAAAAGTTCACCGCAATTCTCACATCGATATTCGTAGAGAGGCATACGCTTGCTCGAAAAAGGATCTAGCGCTCCGGCTGTTTGGGGCTCTTTTCAACGATCGGATGTTGCTGGACGCCAACAACGGGCCCATTCGTCTCATTCATCAGCCGTGCTACCGTCGTTTTTCCTGTCACTAGATCAATAGATCGCTTTAGCAGGTTATCTTCAGGATTCTTGGACGTTGAGCCGGGAATCGGGTTGCCGTCTTGGTCCAGTTCCGGAGTATTGTCGTTCTCAGCCAACTGAACCGTGGGAACGATACCCGTATCCTGAATGGCTTTACCCGAAGGCGAGTAATATTTGGCAACGGACAAAATGACGGCACCCCCGTCATCCATTTGGATCGTTTTGCGCAAACTCGCGTCACCGTAACTGCGTTCACCAACGATCTGTGCCCGTTTATTGTCCAGCAGCGCGCCCGCTGCTATTTCCGCGCCTCCTGCGGTAGCGCGGTTTGTAATCACAACCAGAGGACCGCTCCAAATTTGGTCGCCCGGCTTAGCGACAAAATCTTGTTTTGCCACCTTCTGGCCCTGAAGGTAGGTGATCTCGCCGCTATCCAAGAAGAAGTTTGCAAGCGCCATGCCTGTCTCCTGCTCGCCGGTGGAGCAGTGACGAAGATCAAGCACGATATATTTGGCTCCCTGCTTCTTGAGATCCTGCAGCCTGGATTTCACTTCGCTTAAGCGGTTCGCCGCCAGGCTCGCGACATGAAGATAGCCAACATCACTCGGCATCAGCTTGGCATCGACATTGGGGTAAGGAGTGGCTGCGCGGGTCAGAGACATCTTCTGCGGGTCGGGATTCCGCAGCCGCAGAACAGTGATATCAACTTTCGAATTAGGGTTACCACGAAGCAGTTGTTCGGCGTAAGCCAGAGGCATGTCGCGGGTTGCCACATTATTGATGCTCTCAATCAGATCGCCTGTCGAGATATTGGCCTTTTCCGCGGGTGAGCCCGGCAGCGCATCCACCACGGCAACATAGCCGTAGCGCTTTGCCAAGACCACTCCTAGCCCAGCTTTGGAGGTATCCTCGCTATTCTCATACTGGCGGTATTGGTCCGCATTGAGATAACTGGCGAACGGATCAACCGACTCAAGAAGCCCATTGATAGCGCCGAGCGTGACACTTTTCATGTCCGGCTCTTCCACATACTCTAATTTGATGCGCTCAAGAACCTCGGTGTAGACCTTCAGGTGACCGTATATGTCATCTGCGGCAACAGCCCCGCCATTTTTTGCGCCTAGAAGCAACAGGACAACAACGCAGGTTGAACTACCCACGATTGTCCACTTAAAACGATTGTTCATTAAAAATCCGGAGCGAAGGGAGTTCACCTAAAGTATAGCTAATTTAGAAGATTGCCCTATTATTAACTTCTCTTAAATATAAGGACGTCCTCGCGGACGTCTCGTTAGCCTCTATGGTTTCGCCTCTTATGCGAGGACCAGCTTTGCCGATTGGTTCTCCGAGCCGGCATCCATGAAACTCGGATCGATTTCCAAATGTGCTGTGAAATGGAAGGTGCTTCCGTCGCCGGACTTGCTTTGGACCCATAGGCTTCCGCCCATCAGTGTCGCGAGCTGATAGGAGATCGTCAGGCCAAGACCAGTGCCTCCATAGCGTCTTGTTGAAGAATTATCCGCCTGAGAGAAAGCCTCAAAGATCGTTTTCTGTTTATCTTCGGAAATGCCGATGCCGGTATCCCTCACTGTGAAGTGAACATGCGCCATAGTCCCTGGCTGCTGGTCCAAGAAGAGATTGAGGGTGATACCTCCCTGGCTTGTAAATTTGATGGCATTATCAAGGAGATTCAGCAGAACTTGCCGGAGCCGCAAGGGATCACCGATCACACAATTCGGCACATCATCAGCAATATGGCAAGTCAAAGTAAGATTTTTCTGAGAAGCTCGCAATTTTAAGGAACGAACGAGCTCATCAACTGACCCCCTAAGCTGAAACGAGGCCCGGTCAAGATGGAGCTTTCGCGCCTCAATTTTCGAAAAGTCAAGGATGTCGTTCACGATACCCAGGAGCGAGCCGGCCGAGAACTTTACTAATTCGAGGTACTCTCTTTGTTCGTCGTCCAGGTTCGTGCTAAGGGCAATATCAGTCATCCCGACGATGCCGTTGATAGGAGTGCGGATCTCATGGCTCATGTTGGCCAGGAATTCGCTTTTGGCCCGGTTTGCTGCTTCCGCCGCGTCCTTTGCGAGTATCATCTGTTCTTCCGCCCGCCGCCGTGTCTCGACTTCCTCGCCCAAAGCCTGATTGGCATGGGTAAGCTCTTGCGTGCGCTCCTGAACCCTGATTTCCAATCTATCTCGCGAATGGCGCAACTGACGCTCACTCTCACGCAAAGCTGAGGTGCGTTCATCCACCAGCAATTTTAATTTTTGCTCGCGCTGGATAATTTGATCCATGCGGACTCGGTACGCAGCAATACATATGCCGAAAACAGCAGCCAAGATCAGTATGTAAAACGTAGTAGTTTGATAAAAGTGCGGTCGAAGCGTAATCGCTGTGGTTGAAACTTCAGACTTCCATCTATCGCTGTTTCCGACTTGAACATGAAAGCGGTACTTGCCATGCGGAATGTTGGTGTAATAGGCGATGCGTTGATTGCCTGCTTGTATCCAATCCTTGTCAAAGCCTTCCAGCATGTATCGAAATCGCAGTTTTTCGGGCGCAATGAAGCTCGGGGCGGTGAACTGAAATTCAAGGCGTCCCTTGCCGGGAGGGCTTACAAGAGGTTTACTCAAGGGGTAATTACGATCATCAATGGAAACACGTTCCAGGGTGACTTGCAGGCGTGAGGGGTCCTCTGTTGCAGCGCTTGAATCAGTGAATGCAAGGCCGCCAGTTGTCGGGATATAAAGGCGTCCATCTTTACCTTTCCAGCCGGCGGGTTGAAACCCTCCATTGCATTCGCGGCTGCCCATTCCTTCGGTCGTATCGTATTGAGCTGAATTGACGGTATTCGCGCGCCTTTCAGCAAAATCATTCAATTGTCTTTTGCTATATCGGAATACACCTTTATTAGAAGTGAGCCAAAGATAGCCTTTAGAATCCTCAAGAACTTGAAAAATTGAGTCCTTATACATCTCCACAGAAGCAGAGAAAGTGCTGATTTTACCCTGTTTGAAGCGGTTAAGACCACCGTTGTTTGTAGCTAACCAGAGAACCCCATCCTTGTCACGATAGATGGCGCTTATTACATCACTGGAGAGTCCATTACGCGTTGTATAGGCATGGAACTGTCCATGCTGAAAGCTATTGAGGCCGCCTCCAAAAGTTCCGATCCAAAGAGTGCCGTTCCCGTCTTCTTCAATACAAAACACAAAGTTATTCGAAAGTCCATCCTTGGTCGTGTAAGTCGTAAATTTCCGGCCATCGAAACGGCTTAAACCTGCTCTTGTGCCAATCCAAACGTTTCCCGCCCGATCAATATAAATACAGAGAATGAAGTCGTTTGGCAACCCGCTTTCAGCTGTGAACGTTGTAATCTTATTATTCTTAATCTGTGCAAGGCCGTGACGAGTGCCCACCCAGATTGCGCCATCCCGGCCTTGTGCTAGCGATGAAACCAGATTGTGAGGTAATCCTTCCTTTGTTGTGAGAACGGTGATCTGGCCGTTCTCTCGTTTCATCAATCCTTGGTCCGAGCCTATCCATAGCGTGCCTTCAGCATCTTCTAGAACTGGAAGAATGATGTTGCTGGAAAGTCCATCCTTTTTGGTCAGCGTCGTAAATAGGGCCTGTTTTAGACAGGTTAATCCGCGACCTCCTGTGCCGATCCAAAGGCTTCCTTCACGATCCTCATAGATCGACCAAATGTATTTCCCTAGGAAACTAGTCTCGTCAATATAGGAAGTTATTCTGCCATTCACAAGGCGGTGTAACCCGCCTGTATCCGTTCCAATCCAAAGAGTGCCTGCCTTATCTTCAGCAATTGAGGAAACGTCGTTACTTTTAAGGCCGTTCTCCGTCGTCAAATTGGAAATACCGGTTGAGGAGATCCGGTTTAAGCCGCTATTTGTGCCGACCCACACGTTGCCTTGACGGTCAGATTTGACCACACGTACAAAATTACTGAGCAAGCCATTTTGGACGTTAAAAGTAGTGAAGCGGCCTGCTGATAACCGGCTTAAGCCACCATGCGTTCCTACCCAGATATTCCCGTTCTCATCCCCGGTTATCGAAAAGACTGAATCATCAGCAAGGCCCATTGACTTATTGAATACTTTGAATTTGCCTTCCTGCATACGGACAAGTCCGCCTCCGTCAGTTCCGATCCAGAGAACCCCTAGCTTATCTTCAAATAGTGCTCTTATCGCATGATTGGGCAGACCTCTACTTGCGCCAAAATTAAAGAACTTTTCCCCATCAAAATGGTTAAGCCCTCCTCCTTGCGTTCCAGCCCACAGCGTGCCTTTACGGTCTACTAGGAGTGCTTGGACAGTGTTGTGATCGAGACCTGAGTTCTGCCGGTCAAAGTTGACGAATCGGACTCCATCAAACCTCGCTAATCCCTCCTCAGTACCTAACCAGAGATAACCATTGGATGTTTGTGCAATGGAGAGAACTGAATTCTGTGGTAAACCCTGCGCGGACTGCCAGTTTTGCAGCTTAAATTGACTGATTGGCTTATCGGGAGAAAGACTAGCTTTAGCTGAGCTTGAAAAGACTTGTAGCAGGAGCAGGCAGAATAAAACAGTTATGAACGCATGCCTCAGATTAGTCCGAGTCCTTTTAAAAAAGAGTGAGCAGCGACAGTTGTCTGACGGGTTACTTGTCCCAGGGTTGCCTTCACAGCAGCACATCAATGTCGCAAACCTCTCCTCTTTATGTAGTCGGTGATCGCTAAAAATCTCGCACTTAAATAGTCGTGATGAGATTTCCTGAAAGCCTCAACAAATCTTTTGACAGCTCCGATAGAGCCAATATCGGCCTTTAGCATTTGATTTTTTCAGCGCCAAATCTAGTGGCTGAGAGCCAAAAGGAGCAATCATTGATAAAAAAAATATCCGTTATCTTAAGTTTCGCGGCACTGGCCTACTCACAGACGTCGCATCCAAAACGGAAATTCTCATCTGAATTCGACGGGCTTGACCCACAATCAAAAGTAAAAGTGATCGTCCAATGGAAAAACCAGGTGGACAACGCAAAAGAGTTCAAAATAACCCGTCGCGGCGGAGCTGTTTTCTCACGTCTTCGTTCCGTCAAGGCGGGAGTTTATAATCTGTCCTCTGCGGCTGTTAAGGACCTGGCGAATGATCCGGAAGTAGCCCACATTTCCATCGATCATCCGCTTCGTGCAAAACTGGATAACACTGCGGGAGCCATCAATGCCAGCGCCGCATGGACGAACGGCTTTAATGGAGCCAATATTGGAGTTGCGCTGATTGATAGCGGCATTAACGGTGATCCTGATCTGGGTCTTTTGGCTGGAGTAGGCACCAGAATCGTCTACGTCGAGGATTTCACACAGCCGAATAGCTCGCCGTTGACTTCGCTGACCGGGAATTTACTACTCGGTGCTCCAACGCGCCCCAATCAATATGGACAGGATCTATATGGCCATGGGCAGCACTTGGCAGGCATTATCAGCGGTAATGGGAGCAACTCGACTTGCTTAAACTGCACTCGTCAATTTATCGGCGCGGCACCAGGCGCTAGCTTGCTTGATCTCCGCGTGTTAGACCAGAACGGAGAAGGCAGCGACAGCAGTGTTATTGCCGCTATTGATCGGGCGATTCAACTGAAGGGCACCTACAACGTGCGAGTTATTAACCTTTCACTGGGGAGACCAGTCTACGAGAGCTATACGGAAGATCCGCTTTGCCAAGCTGTGGAAGCTGCCTGGAAGGCTGGCATTGTTGTTGTTGTCTCTGCCGGTAATGAGGGACGGGATAACTCGTTCAACAATTTCGGTTATGGAACAATTAACTCGCCTGCGAATGATCCTTACGTAATTACCGTCGGTGCCATGAAAACAATGGGTACATTGTCCCGCACGGATGATTTAATCGCCAGCTACAGCTCGAAAGGGCCGACACAGGTGGATCATTTTGTGAAACCAGATATTCTGGCTCCGGGTAATCTGACTGTCTCGCTGCGAGTAAGAGGCGGGACTCTCCAGACCCAGAGCCCCTCAAATAGCGTTCCGCTCTCTTATTACCAAACAACAACGCCTTGGCAACCAACAAACGCAGCCTCACCGAACTACTTTATCTTAAGCGGCACAAGCATGGCGGCTGGCGTTGTCAGTGGGGCAGTGGCTGACTTACTGCAAGCTCGACCAAACCTCACGCCTGATCAAGTGAAGCTGCTGCTCATGCAAACCGCCTATAAGACGTTCCCGCAAAGCAGCTCAGTTTACGATGCTACTAGCAATCAAACTTACACCAGCTACTACGATATTTTTACGGTGGGCGCTGGTTACCTCGACCTGGGAGCTGCTCTTGCTGCTGTAAACACTGTACCAGCAGGTGCAACGGCTATGTCGCCCGTGGCTGTTTACGACAGCACAACCGGCAGTGTAACCCTGGTCTTTGATCCATCTTCCATCTGGGGTCAACAGGGACTCTGGGGTCAGCAGGGACTCTGGGGTCAGCAGGGACTCTGGGGCCAACAGTCAGTCTGGGGTCAACAGGGACTCTGGGGACAGCAGGGACTCTGGGGCCAACAGTCAGTCTGGGGTCAACAGGGACTCTGGGGCCAACAGTCAGTCTGGGGTCAACAGGGACTCTGGGGCCAACAGGCGCTCTGGGGCGCCAATGTTACAGTAACTGGCGAGAACTAATCGTTACTACTAATTAAGTTCTTTGTGCCCCGGCTCATCACACTGAGTTGCGCGTGGCTCATTC
Source organism: Bryobacteraceae bacterium (assembly GCA_045807985.1). GTDB lineage: Bacteria > Acidobacteriota > Terriglobia > Bryobacterales > Bryobacteraceae > Bog-105. Next base: position 69 of record JBJMGL010000058.1, on the reverse strand, counting down.
TTTTTACCAGATATAGTTCTTTGCTTATTGGCGCAGTTTATATCTTTCTAGCACATGTAGAACGCGTAT
>JBJMGL010000057.1:0-4489 GCA_045807985.1 Bryobacteraceae bacterium | reverse complement strand
GCTCGGCCAGGGAGTCGTCGCAGACGAAACTGATCAGGCGAAGCTGAAGACGATGCTTCCGTATTAAGTAAGTACGGGGGTTTTCAGATTTTATGAGCAGGAGCAGAGCGCCGCACGTGCCTGCGTCCTCTCAAAGAGCGGATTGCCGCTCCCATTCATATAAGGAGGAAACGTGCCAAGAGTAAAAAGAGGTACTAACCGGCGGGATTACCGCCGTAAGACGCTTCGCCGCGCGAAGGGATTTTTTCTTACCAAGAGCAAGCTGAACCGGGCGGCGCAGGAGGCCGTAGAGAAGGCGCTTCGCTATGGGTATGTCGGACGGCGTTTAAAGAAGCGCAATTTCCGCTCGCTTTGGATTGTCCGCATTAACGCCGCTTGCCGCGAGGTCGGCATTTCGTATAGCAAATTCATCAACGGCTTGAAGCGTGCCGGTGTTGAGTTGAACCGTAAGGTTCTGGCTGATATCGCCGTGAATGACGCCACCGGTTTTGCGGCGCTTGCAAACCGAGCTAAAGAGGCGCACCAGGCACAAGTTCAATAGCGGATGATGGTAGTCGAGCGCCGTACAGTAAAATGGCGTGAAACACCATGAATGCCGTTGAAGAAAGCGTTGACAGCCTTGCCAGCCTGGAGGAGCGGATTAATCGCGCCGTTCAGATCATTTCCGAGCTTCGATCCGATAATGAGCAGCTTCATGCGAAGCTGAAGAAATCGCAAGAAGAGTTTGGGGCGCTGCAAGCGGAGCGTGATGAGGCTCAGTTGCTGGCGGAGGAGTTTCAGAAAGAAAGCGGCGGGCTGGAGTTGCAAGTTCAGCAGCTTTCGGAAGAGTGCGAGAGCCTGCGGGATGAACGCAAGCAGGTAAAGAATCGCATTGAGAAGCTGCTGAATCAGTTGGATCTGCTCAGCGCTTCTTAACTTTACCTTCTCATGGATACACCGGATGTAGCAAAGCAGATTGTCCGGGTTACGATTTTCAATCAAACGTACGCTATTTCTACGTCGGGCGATCCTCGGGACACCGAGCAGCTCGCACAGGAAATTGATGAGTTAATGGCAACGATTGCGCGACGTGCGGGAAATCTCGACACGACGCGCACGGCTGTTCTTGCCTGTTTGCACATGGCGGACCGGCTCCGGGCGGCTGAGCGGGAACTGGACGCCTTAAAGCAATGTGTTTCTCATAAGAGCCGGGATTTTGCGGAACTCTTGGATCGTGTTCTTCCCACGCAACAGACCGACTAAACAGCGCTGTGTTTCCGTTTTATGGAGCCTGCTCTCGCTCTCCGCAGCAATCATCGGGGCGCGCGCGGCTGAAGTCCGCACGATGCGCCTGGATTACTTTCATACTGGGAAGGCGGATGGGGAGACTTTCAGGCGGGAGCGGGTGCTGGTCGAGCCGCTTCCTTGGCCAGGAAATCCCCTAAAGCCGCTGGATGAGAGCAATCTTGGGCCTTACTTCTTTGAGGTCCGCGATTTGCGGAGCGGGAAGACTTTTTATTCTCGCGGGTATTCTTCGATTTTTTCAGAGTGGCAGACGACAAACGAAGCAAAGCAGGGGTATCGCACCTTTTCCGAGTCGCTGCGGTTCCCTGCTCCGGCAGTTCCGGTCAAGATATCGCTTCAGAAGCGGAACAAGACGAATCACTTTCAGGAGATTTGGTCCACAACCGTCGATCCGCGGGACCGGTCCATTCAGCGGGTCACGGCGCCTGCGCCAGCGCCGGTCATTGAGATCGAGACTCATGGCGCGGCCGCGAATAAAGTAGACTTGCTGTTTCTGGGCGAAGGATATACGAGCGGGGAGTCGCAGAAATGCGCCCGCGACGTGCGGCGGGCGGCAGAGGCGCTGTTTCGCTACCCGCCTTTCCGAGACCGGCGCAAGGATTTCAACCTTCGGGCGGTTTGCGCCCCATCGCCCGAGTCTGGAGTGAGCTATCCGTCACGCGGGGAGTACCGCCGGACGCTGTTTGACTCGACATTCGATGTGTTCGGAACGGCGCGCTACGCTTTATCGTTCAACAATCGTGCGATCCGGGAAGTGGCGGCGTATGCGCCCTATGAGTTTCTGGCGATTGTGATGAATGACCGGTCCTATGGGGATGGCGGAATTTTTGGGCAGTTTGCGACCGTCAGTATCGACGATCCCCGCTCCCTTCCGGCGTTTGTTCATGAGTTCGGACATCATTTTGCGGCGCTAGCGGACGAATATTTCCTTTCTTCTGTGCCGTATGCGCCTACGGTTCCGACGGTGGAACCTTGGGAGCCGAATATTACCGCATTGTTCGATGCAAAGAATTTGAAATGGAGGGAGTTGGTGAGCGCCGATACGCCGATTCCCACTCCCTGGCCAAAGAAGGAATATACACAGGCCGGCGGTTCAAGTCGTTATCTTTCATCGGGTCCTTACGCGGGGAAGGTCGGCGCGTTTGAGGGCGCGAATTATATGGAGAAAGGTTACTACCGGTCAGAGCAGAGCTGCCTTATGATTACACTCGCCTGTCAACGGTTTTGCGCGGCGTGCCGAAGGGCCATTAACGAGGTTATCGACATGTATGCCTATCGTTCCGGCGTTTCGGATTAAAAGATTCTGGTCTGTTTTTGCAAGCTGCCGAAGTTGCCGATGTTCGCTACGGAGAACGAAAACAGGTACTGGGTTTCGTTCCGGATACCTAAGTTAAACTGACGAAGCTGAATGCTCCAGCCGCAGCAGTCTGTGTTGTATGAACCTTGAATAAAACTAAACAGGCGTTTCTGCAACAGGACATCGTAATTGGCCAGCGCAGCGGCGTTCCAGCCCTTTCTATTGGTGTTTCCATAGCCCCCGCTAAATGAGATCTGATTGGCTTGCGGAACGAGAACCGGGACGGTCGTAATGGCTGTTTCACCTACTCCGGCGAAGTATTTTCCATAGCGGAAGTTGCCATATACGGTGTTATCGATGAAACGGCGCCGAAGCGGGTCATATTCAGTCCGCCACTCTATCGAGAAGAAAGTGTAGGGACTAACGGCGAGGGATGAAGTTATAGGTGAGTAAGTGCGCGGACCATCCAGGAAAGTAAAGGGCGAAAACTGCACCGTCGCAAGAACGGTGTTTCGATATCCAAGATTAGGCTGCCCCGAGATGACTGCTCCGCCGAAAGTAGGATCGAAATAGCGGGCGTGCGCCAGCCGCCAAGTCAAGAATTCGTTGACACGGCCGCTTTTATCCTTTCGGTACAGGCGATTGGTCAGTGAGACGGTTAGCTGATTGGTGTTCGAAAGAATATCGGTTGCATCAAAACGGATAATCCTTTGAAACTGGTTGATGCCGGTAATGTATTCATAGGTCGCTTGCGCTTCCGCAACGTGCTTTATTTTTCCGCCTAGGTGCATCCAGTTGGGAGGCGTGAAAATGCGCTGAATGGCAGGAGGCCGAAAGTCCAGCACGAAGTCAGCATGTTTACGGAACAGGCCTGTATCGGCTAAAGCGACAGTATTTGTCGGATTGGGTGGGCAAGTCGGGTAACCGTTACAGGATGTTTCCGGAGTATAGGATGTGCTATTTACCGCATACGAGTTGGTATAGCCGGTGGCTCCGAAGCTGATGCTCGGGTTCAGGGAGAAGCCCTTAAAATTGAATTCCGTCATGACACGCGGCTCGACGCCGAAACGGCCAATCGCGCCAAAGCTGAATGTTGCTGATGGCGGCCCAACCGGGTTGATGAATCCGGTCGGTTCTGAACGGGTTAATAGTCCGGCGCTCGAATCGAAAGAAAACCAGACCGGCAGGGGACCTTTGGCGAGCAATTTGTCGCGGCTGGTGAACTCGACGGAGGGGAGTTTCTGAATGATCACTTGATTGGGCGGCTGATCCAGGGTAGTTACGCTTTCAAAGAGCTGTTCGCGTTGAAAAACAATATTGAGGGCGTATAAATCATCTTTGAAGTGGCGTTGCAGAAAACCGGCCGAGTAAACCTCTGAGTAGACCGCGCTTACAAAAGAATACGAAAACGCCTGCCTGAACAGGAAAGAGCTGAGATAGTTGTAGTCAAGCCGGCCTGTGAAGCCGAGCACTTTTGTTTTCGCGACGAGTTCAAACTCTTGTCCGCCCTGCTTCTGTCTGGTTCCATCAGGCAGTAGCGCCCCTCCATCGTTCACGCCGTAGTAATTGAAATCAAAGTCTGTGGCCTCGTTAGGCTTGCCGCGGAAATCATAGCGCAGCGCGGGACCTCGTTCGGAGAAGTACTGACCGATCGCGGTCATATCGTAGCTGCGGTTGATGGCCCAGTAGTAGCCGGCACCCACAACATAGCCGTAGCGGCTGCTATGGCCGACGTTCGGCGTGAGGAAGCCGCTTTGGCGGGGATTTTTCCCGAGCGGCCGGTAGAAGTAGGGGAGATAAAAGATAGGGACGCGCTTTAAGCGGAACACAGCGTTGCGGGCTATGGCGCGTTGGCCGGGGATCACGTCAAATACGGGCGCCTGAAAAACCCACCAGGGTTTCTTGATT
>JBJMGL010000056.1:0-4555 GCA_045807985.1 Bryobacteraceae bacterium | reverse complement strand
GCGGAGAGGATCATCTGCTGGTAACTGCTGTGTGACTTCAGCGCCGCAGCGGTTTTGGGCCGCTCGTGCCACTGTTGGCGTAAGAGCGTGACCAGATCCAGGCAGGAGGGGCGCTGGCTCTTTCTGCGCCACTTCGGCAGAAGCCGATAGGCTTCGTGGCGAGTCGCGCCGTACGCCTCTAAACTGGCCAGCAGAAGCGCACTATAGGCCGCCACCACCAGCGCCGGTTGCCGGGCGACGCTCTTTCGACTCCACATCTGCGCTTGTCCCACCCCCAAGGTGGTCTTCTCGTCGCGATGATTGACCTCGATTTCCCAGCGGTCCAGATACACTGGCAGCAATTGGATGGCAGGCGTACTCCGATCCGTGGTCAGCAAGTAGGCGGAGCGACGATAGGATAAGCGGCTGCGCGGCGTACGGCGATAGGGTACGGGAGCCACCACCAACAGGCGCAGCGGCCGCCGTCCGGCTCCGCTTTGCCAGAGCACCAGAGCCACCTCTTTATAGCGGAGTTTGCGGCGTTTCCCGCCCTGCCACAACTTGGTGCTCTGCCAAGCTACCGCCTCGTTCTGCCGTACCTGTTCGGGAGTGAACTTCTCGGGAGCATAGCGGCGGCGAGACCCCGCCGGAGCGGGCCGACACAGCCGCACATCGGCGCGCGTGCGGCAGAGCAGTTCGATGCGCTCCAGCGGCGTACGGAAGAGAGTTCGGTTGCCGAAGCTGCCATCGCCCGCCACCAGCAAACGTTTCTCGCGGACGCCGGCCTGATCCAGGCTGTGGCGTAATCCGGTCAGCAGACCGACGGCTTGCTGGCTCAGATTGTGCTGCTTGCCTTGCTCGTGATAGCGCGCCTGTTCTTGCAGATTTGCTTTTGCTCCCGGTTTCTTCAGGCTCGGAGCGGCGATAAAGCGCACCGGGACTGCCCGGGCATTAACGTTGTCCTTGCGATGAAGCGGCAAGAGAAGACTGGCCTGTAAGAAACGCAGCCCCACTGGAGATTCACGTGGAAGGGGGGCGAGAGCGGATCGCGCTGCCAGAAGGCTATCGGGATGCGTTTGTCGGTTTTCCGCAGCCGCGTGTCGTCGAGAGCGATGGGCACAAACCGGCCGGGGCAATGGGCGAGAGCCGAGGGCAGTAGGGCATCAAACAAGGCTTGCTCCTGCCACTCGGTGCGGGCATGGAGTTTGTAGTCCGCGCTCCCGTCTTGCTGGTCACGGCCCAGACTGGCCAGAATGCGGGTCACAGTCGCCGAGCCGACCACCAGCAACGCGCCCACGGCTTGGCACACGGCACGCTGGAAGCTCCGCTCTTGCCGGAACACCGGTCGCCAGAGCGAAACCAGGGCGAGAAAACGGGTGAGTAACACAGCAGGAGGGTCCTGGCTTTACTTCTACCAAGGCTCTGCCCCAGTTCATCCGTCACCAATAAAAAATGTCCAAACTCCAGAGCCATGCTTGCAGCATGGCTCACAAAGTATTATCCGATGAGCCTTCAACAGGTTGTGCCGCATTGGCATCAAAAGTGCCGTAGTATCTAAGAATTTACCTGTCCGTTGAGTCGACGATCCGTACAGTGACTCCGTGAATTGGCTCGCGCCAGATTTCTTCTGATTGTCGGCCAGTGTTAACGAGTATCAGTATTGTGCTTGGGAAACGCGGTTCCAAGTAAAGTGACCGGAACGAACCCTACAGGTGCAGAGCAACGGGTTTTGGGAGCTTATCCTTCATTCTGGTCTGATTAGCTCTACGGCTCACCTGATCATGCCACTGTAAACCGTGCTAAAGTCAGGAGAAACCTCACATTTTGGGAACATTCGTTTGATTTGTTCCGTCCTCAATCACTGCGGGGGAGAACTGACCGTTTGAAGAAGAAATGGAAGATCGTTATCTTATTAGCTCTGCTGGTGCTGGTCGCCGGCGGGGTTTTTGCCAGCATAAAAATTAGCGAACGCGGCGTTGTTACTGTTCAGACGGGCAAAGTCTCACGAGCTGATCTCACTTCTCTTGTGACCGCATCAGGCGAAGTTAAGCCGCGTAATTACATCAATATCGGAGCAAATACGCAAGGGCCGGTCCCGATCACCGCGATTCTCGTAAAAGAAGGCGACCGGGTCAAAAAAGGGCAAGTGCTGGCGCGGCTAGCTAATGTGCAGCCCTCGGCGGATTTAAGAGCGCAACAAGCGTCTTTGAATGCTTCACTGGCGGATTCCGCCGCCAGTGAAGCAGCGCAGAAATCCGCGGATGACAGTATCGCCGTGGCGGAATCACAAGTCGATCACGACCGCGCGGATCTGGAGCAGAAAAGGATCGACTTGAAACGCAGCAAGGATTTGTTTGATTCTAAGCTTATTTCCTCGCAGGACTATGAAGCCAAAAAAGCATTCTTCGACTTGGCGCAAGCAACCCTCGCATCATCGGAACGCAGGGTTTCCCAGGCAAAAGCGCAACGCGCCCAAGCCGCTGCCCAGCTAGCGTCTTCCCAGAAGAAGGTGGCGCAGATTCAGGCTCTGGTCTCTCGCTCACAAGATGTGCTTTCGCAGTATGCGGCGGTCGCTCCGCTGGATGGAGTGGTAACAAATTTACCGATGCGCGCTGGAGAAACAGTGGTGCCGGGATTACAAAACTCGGCGGCCTCGACCATTATGACCATTGCTGATATGTCGATTATTACCGCGGAAGTGCATGTGGACGAGACGGATATCGTCAGCGTAAAGATGGGCCAGTCCGCTGATGTGACGATTGATGCTATTCCGAACCGGATCTTTAAAGGAAAGGTAATTGAAATCGGTGACACCGCTCTGGTGCGTTCCACGGGCGTAGCCGCTTCACAAAGCCAAACTTCAAGCCAGGAGGCTAAGGACTTCAAAGTGGTGATTGCGCTTGATGTTCCAGAGGGGCTCATTCGTCCCGGCCTTTCCTGCACTGCTAAAATCACCACCGCAACCCAGCCTCATGCTATTGCCATACCGATTCAGGCGTTGACGATCCGTCAGAAAGGGCAGTTGGAGCAGCCGAAGCCCGGGAAACCCGTTCCGCAGGACCTGGCTGCGCAGAAAGCCGCGAAGCAGGAAATACAGGGCGTTTTCGTGGTGAAGGATGGCAAGGCTGATTTCCGTGAAGTCAAAACCGGCATTACAGGCGCGACAGAGATAGAAGTTCTGGGTGGATTGAAAGAAGGCGACCAAATTGTAACCGGCAGTTATGAAGTGATCCGTACCATTCGCAATAACGCCAGAGTAAAGGTAAATAACAAGCCGGTTGTCCCTGGGCCGGTTGCTGGCTAAGGAAGGATGGAATGAAAGATCATGGCTAGCTTAGAAACACCGATCCACGATCTCGGTACGCAGGAGCGCGGTGAACAATTGAGGCGCGAAGGCGTCGTGATTCGCACTTATGATCTCTGGAAAACCTACCTCATGGGCGACCAGGAGATCCATGCCGTCTCAGGGGTCGATATCGAGATTAAGCGTGGCGAGTATGTGGCGATCATGGGGCCGTCTGGTTCGGGAAAATCGACGCTGATGAACCTGATTGGCTGCCTGGATACGCCAACCAAAGGCCTTTACTACCTTAACGGTAAACTCGCCAGCGACATGGAAGATGACGAGTTAGCCCGAATTCGTAACAAAGAGATAGGATTCGTTTTCCAAACTTTTAACTTGCTGGCGCGGGCCTCCGCCTTACACAATGTAGAACTGCCGCTGATCTATGCCGGCATTTCCGCGCAGGAGCGCCTAACACGGGCTCGCGAAGCTTTACGGGCGGTTGACCTGGAGCAGCGCATGCATCACAAGCCTAATGAATTATCGGGTGGACAAAGACAGAGAGTCGCTATTGCCCGTGCGTTAGTGAACGCTCCTTCCATTCTGTTGGCGGATGAGCCTACAGGCGCGTTGGACACAAAAACCGGTAATGAGATCATGGCGCTTTTCGAGCGACTATACCAAGAAGGCAACACGATTGTCCTTGTTACTCACGAGTCCGACATTGCCATGCACGCTCATCGGATTATTCATATTCGTGACGGCAAAGTAGATCGTGACGAGCGCACTCAACGGTAAAAGATTTTAGTAATATAGAAACTATTACTTAATCAACTCAAATTAGCTTTGTATTTTGACCCGGTTCGCCGATACTATTCTGTGCAATTTGGGAATTTGAGTCATCTTATTAGAACTGAAGTCAGAATAATCTTCTATAAACAGACCTAACCGTTTTTTAGGCTACTTCACATACTTGCACACAGCATGAATGCTAGCGAACCTCAAAACACAAGCTCTGGAGATCCTCCGCGAATTTTGATGGCGGAAGACAATCAAATTAATCAGCGTGTGGGTAAGCTCATTTTGCAGCGTGCCGGATTCAATATCGATTTGGTTGGCGATGGTTATGAAGCTTTGGAGGCTCATAAGGCTAAACCTTACGACTTGATACTAATGGACTGCCAAATGCCCACAATGGACGGATTTGAGGCTAGCCGTCAGATCCGATCCTTAGACCAGCATCAGCCTGTCATCATTGCCGTGACCGCGAATGCCTTAGTGGGTGAACGCGAG
>JBJMGL010000055.1:0-11352 GCA_045807985.1 Bryobacteraceae bacterium | reverse complement strand
GGATAGGCCGCTTCTGATTTAGCCGCCCGCATCCGTGCCCTTTCCCATTGCTTTTGGATTTCAGCATTGGCTGGATCTTTTTCAAGCGCTTCCGCAAACTTACGAACCGCTTCGTTTTCACTTTTTCGCAGAAGCAGTGCACGGCCATTGCGGCAATCCATATGTACTTTCCCTTCAAGCGCCCGCCTGTGAAGCGCCTGGATTTCGGGGAAAGAATCGGCATGCAGCTCAAAGTTCTGATAAGCCGCCAGAAAATCCGCCCAATCCTCCATTCCGGCCAGGTCTTGCAAATGCCGGTAAGCCCCCATCGTCTGCTCTCTCTGTTGATCGATTTGCTTTGTTGCTTCGGCCAGGGCACGGTCATTCGGAAATTCCTTGACAATCAGATCCGCCATTTTCCTTGCATCCGATAGAGCCTGGTAAGTTCCACCCGCGTCATAGGCACGAATCGCCGCTTGCAACTGCCGCTCCAGGCTGACACGCAGATCATTAACGGCTGGCGAACCTGGGAAGGAGGCCACAAAGCCTTCGATGGCACTGAGTTGCTGGTCTAAGCTTGAGAAATTCTCAACATGCAGGACGAATGCTTCCCCTGCTCGTTCCGGTTCTGCTTCGCCAGGGATATAAATGCAAAAAGTTTGCGTGGGAACAACCGTGGAATCTTTGCCTTTCCTGCCCCTGACCACTTTGATTTCGATAGGAACTTGAAGGCTGACTGGATCTGAAACCTCTTTTGCGGTGAAGTTTTCGGGCAGTACGCGCTTTTGTTCTCCTCCGGCGATTGCGAACAAAGCACCCTTTTCATCCCCTTTGATCACGCCGACACGGCTGATCTCAACCTTAGGAAGCGACTTTAAAGCGCTTGCGTCGAGTATGCCGTTGCTCTTGGAAGCTAGCTTGATCTTCCGGCTTCCATTGATCAGGATCTCGTCTGCCGAAATGAATGTAAACTTTCCATCGCCGCTCTTCTGGCCTACGAGCACCCTTTCGGCCAGGGCAGACATCTGGAAGAGGCACAAGCTCAATAAGAGCCCGACGGAAAACCTGGTGCAAACCAGATTCACGAGGGAGGAGAGTCGAAAATGATTCATGTGACACCCCACCAATACTATTGTGTAACCTGAGATTTCAGCGGAAGGCGAGACCTTCTAGCCAGTTCCAACAACTGCGCCGCGCGATCCGGATCTCTGGTTTCAAGTCTGCTGACGACTTGATCCACGCCGTCGGCATTGCCAGCCTTGATATACATAATTGCCAGGTAGAACTGTGCCTGATTGTCATTCGGATTGATTTCTATTGCTTTGAGCTGTTGTACGAGAGCTTCCTGCAAATTGCCTTGGGCGTAGTACAAGCTGGCGTAGCTGCTGTAAGCCCAGGAAAACTTGGCCGGAATAGGATTGGGAACTTTCGCCAGGCCCAGGTCGAAATAGGTCTTGGCGTTTGCAAAATCCTTATTCCGCCGATACAGATTGGCTAATAGCAAGTAGCCCTCGGGGTCCTGTTCCTGTTTAGCCGCAAAGCCTTTCAGAAACTCCATCGCCTTGGCATCGCCCTTCAGCTCCGGATGATCGGTATACAGCGTGACAAGCCGGTAACGGATCTGATTGTTTTCCGGATCTGCCTGGAACAGCCGTTCAAGGAAGCCTGCCGCCTCCGCATATTTTCCCTGTTTCGCAGCGATTTCAGCCGCTAAGTCCAAAAGCTTCTTATTATTTGGATCTCCAGACAGTAGTGCCGTTACCGTTGCGCTAGCGCCGTTCACATCGCTAGTGCGCAGGTTAATTTCCGCGTTCATGATTTTGAATTCGGTGGTCTCATTGTCGGGCGGGCCTACTTTGGCGAGAGCGGCCTTAGCATCAGGCGCATCATTGATGGCTAGATAGGCGCGGCCCAGGGCAAGGTGCATTTCTGATATTGCGCGGCTGGACCTGCTTGCTGCTTCGTAATGTTTTCTGGCTTCGGCGATGTTCCCTTCCGCTTCGAAGATTTTGCCCAGATGGTAGTGGATCTGCGGATCGGGATCCCTTTGCTCCAGCTTCAGTATTTCCAGGTATTCAACTTTGGCCCGCTCCACTTCTTTGGAAGAATCGAGAGACTGTGCCAATACGCGATGCGCAACCGTGTTCATCGGGTTCAGTGCAATGGCCGCACGGCAATAGCTCTCGAGCAATTGTGGTTTGTCCTGGAGCGCCTGCCGAGCCAGTTCGGTAAGCTCAAGGTCATTTGCTTCCGCAACCGTGCCCGAGCCCAACACATGCGCGACATCGCTCCATTTGCCGAGCTTGGCATAGCATTTTGCGAGCGCTTTCTCCGTGGAAAAATCTAAAGGCATCAACCGGAATGCTTCGTTGTAAGGGCCTAAAGCTTTCTCGTACTGAGCTTGGTGAAAATAAGCGTCGCCTAAAATGCGATAAGCTTCTGCCTGTTCCGGGGCAGTCTGGATGACGCGGCTTGCATAATTTGCTGCATCCTGCCAATGCTGATCTGCGGACGCATTCAAAGCGAGGCCCAATAAAGCACTGGGGTTTTCAGGCGCTTGCTGAAGAACGTCACGCAGTGTGCTGGCGGATTGGTCCTTGTTTCCTGCTTCCAGATAAATGCGGCCGAGTTGTGCGCGCGCATTCAGATCTTGCGGATTTTGAGAGGTGTAGTTCGTGAGAGTCTTAATCCCGTCCTCATTGCGATCTATCTTCAGATAGGTTCTTGCGAGGAGAATAGCTCCGCGGTAATCAGCCGGAAACTCCGCAATATAGGATCTCAGCGGCTCGATCGCTTTTAAATAGGATTCTGTTTCGAAATAGCATTGGCCCAGCACCAGATTTGCTTTTCCAAATGAGCGGGCAACGGCTGACAGCAGGGGAATCGCAGATTGGCAATCTCCTGCCCGATAAGCGTTCATGGCCGTGACATAGTCGGCTGGCTCGGGCCTTTCAACCGCGCCGGATGCTTCCCAACGAACTATCATTAGGAATACAATTGCGTAAGGGAACCGTGCTCGATACAACCAGCCGGAATTGTCAAATAACATATGCGTATACGCACTCGAATTGGGGAAGAGTTACTTATTTTACTCTAGAAAAACAAGCCGAGAAAGAGAAGCTTTAGGGAATCAGTACTAATAGCAGTCTGGCTCAACTCCAGTATTGATACCCGAAGAGAATTTGAACATTGCTCTCCTTGCGTTACACTGACCGGACGAGGCGATCCATGGCTTGTAAACCGGAAGTGCTGAAAAAGGTCCCGCTCTTCTCTCTCTTGGACGAAGAAGAAACCGCGGTCTTGGCGGGGCAGGTTGAGGTAAAAACTTTCGCTCCCCGGCAACGAATCTACAAAATAGGCGACCCAGGAGCGCGGGCTTACGTCGTGCTCTCCGGAGCGGTCCAGGTCACGACAGTAGACGAGGATCATCAGGAAGTAACAGTCGATCAACCGGCGGCAGGCGAATTCTTCGGTTTTGCTTCCATGCTCGATCAGACGCCGCACCAAACTAACGCAATCACAATGGAAGAGACGGTCTGCCTTGAAGTAGACCGCAATGATATCGCGGTTCTACTGCAACGGAAACCGCTCGCCGGGCTAGACCTGCTGACTGTTCTCGGCCGACACTTCCATGGCGCTCATAAACTGGTCCGAATTCGCGCTCAACGCAGCCCGAACGAGGTGATCGAGGAGGAAGCCACCTTGGGAGAGCGCATTGCCGACTCTGTGGCCCGCTTTGGCGGCTCCTGGGCGTTCATTATCTCTTTTCTTATGCTTCTCCTCGTGTATACCTGTACCAATGCCCTTTTGGGCAAATCGGCTTGGGATGCCTATCCTTTTATCCTTCTGAACCTGTTCCTCTCCATGCTGGCCGCCCTCCAAGCACCTGTCATCATGATGAGTCAGAACCGCCAGGACACGAAGGATCGACTTCGCAGCGAGCTGGATTATGAAGTAAATCGGCGTGCGGAAGCCGAGATTCAAGGCTTGGCCCGCAAGCTGAATTTGCTGAGCGACAAGATGGAAGACATGGAGGACCTGCTTCGAAGCAAACGGTCAAGCGAGAAAGCTCCGGACTTCAACCAAGACACGCGATGAAAGGGTGAACCGATGAGATACACCTGAGCGTTTGCCTGATCAGGTTCTCAGTTCCCTGAAAGAGATCACCGGTGGTGGTGTCGGATTCCATCGAGAAGTAGCCTCGATAGGAGTGAGCGCGCGACAGCAAACATTTCCGGGAGATCAACCTTGTCTGCCGAACCGTCTTTCGCACGCTCCTTTTGGGAAAGCTTCATCTTACGCCAAAATCGGCTGAACCACCTTGCCTGCTACATCGGTGAGCCGGAAATGCCGCCCTTGAAACTGATAAGTGAGTTTCGTGTGTTCAATGCCCAGGCAGCGGAGAATCGTGGCTTGTACATCATGAACATGCACCGGATCTTTCACGATATTGTAGCCGTAATCATCAGTTTCGCCCAGCGTGATGCCGGGCTTGATGCCGCCGCCCGCCATCCAAATGGTGAAGCAGCGTCCATGGTGATCACGGCCATAGTCGGTTGCTGTCAGACGGCCCTGGCAGTAAACCGTTCTTCCAAACTCGCCTCCCCAGATCACTAGGGTGTCGTCCAGCATTCCGCGCTGCTTGAGATCCTGTATCAGGCCTGCGGAGGCTTGGTCTACATCTTTGCACCGTTTCGGGAGTTCTACCGGCAGATTTCCATGATGGTCCCAGTCTCGGTGGTAAAGCTGAATAAAGCGGACTCCCCGCTCCGCGAGCCGACGAGCCAACAGGCAATTCGAAGCAAACGTGCCCGGCGTTTTTGCATCCTCGCCGTACAGCTCGAAAGTAGATGCAGGCTCCTTTGATAAGTCTGTTAGCTCAGGCACCGAACTTTGCATCCGGTAAGCCATCTCGTATTGAGCGATTCGGGTGTTTGTTTCCGGGTCGCCAAACTCGTCGTATTCGACTTTGTTCAGCTGCCCAAGGGCATCCAGGAAGTGACGCCGATTTTCGGAAGTCAGCCCTTTCGGGTCCGAAAGGTACAGTACGGGGTCGCCCACGGAGCGGAACTTGACTCCTTGATAGCGGCTCGGCAGAAAGCCATTGCCCCAAAGTCGGTCATAGAGCGGCTGGCCGCCCTTTCCGGCGGAAGAAATCATGACCACGAACGCCGGCAAATTTTCCGTCTCGCAGCCGATGCCATACGAAATCCAAGCGCCCATGCTAGGACGGCCGCCCAGCCGAAATCCAGTTTGCGCCATGGTCACTGCCGGATCATGGTTGATCTCCTCCGTGTTGACGGACTTAATAAAGGTCAACTGGTCCGCAATCTTTGCCGTATGCGGCAGAAGTTCGCTGACCCAAGCGCCCGATTGCCCGCGCTGCGCAAATTCGAATTTGGAAGGAACGACCGGGAAACTTGACTGTGTAGCCGACATCCCTGTTAGTCTTTGACCACCGCGAATGGAGTCGGGCAAATCGGTACCCTGAAATTCCTTGAGCCGGGATTTATAGTCGAAGAGCTCCATCTGCGATGGACCTCCTGATTGAAAAAGGTAGATGACGCGCTTCGCCGTAGGAGCAAAGTTAGGAAACTCCGGAAGACCGCCATGAGTTGCTGCTGTCCAAGCGCGCAGGTCACGGTTTAACAGTCCCGCCAACGCGGCCAGTCCCACACCGGTTGAATTCAAGCCGAAAAAGCGGCGTCGCGTCATCCTCAGGCTATGATTGTCACAACAATCCATACTTACTCCTTCGTAATTGTGGCGTCGAGGTTGAGCAATAGACTGCCTACAGTTGTAAAAGCCGCCAACTGACCAGGGTCGAGACCGGGCCGTTTCGGAGAGTCGCCGTAGTTCAGGAACTGCTCCGCTGCTTTGGAATCTCTTTGATAAACTGCTTCAAAATCCTTTAACGTTTTCAGCATGATCTGCTGTTCAGATGGCTTGGGCGGACGCGCCAGAAGCAGCCGGAATCCATAGTCGATACGCTGTTCGGAACTTGCGCCACCCTCCACCATCATCCGCTCCGCGATTTTCCGTGAGGCTTCCAAGTACGCGACGTCGTTCATCAGATTCAGCGCCTGGAGCGGCGTATTCGTCCGGTTCTCGGAGACTGTGCAAACCTCCCGGTTCGGCGAATCAAAGTTCGCCATAAATGGTGGCGTTACCGTTCGTTTCCAGTAGGTGTAAAGACTTCGCCGGTAGAGCCCTTCACCCTTATCCTGCACATACCCGCCACCACTCGCAAGCTCCTGCCACAGGCCGGGCGGCTGATAGGGCTTCACGGAGGGACCGCCGACCTTCTCGACCAAAAGTCCGGAAGCAGCTAAGGCTTCGTCGCGAATGACCTCGGCCCCCAGGCGAAAACGTGGTCCTCTCGCGAGCAAACGGTTATCAGGATCTTTCTGCAGCAGCTCTGGCGACGCTTTAGACAATTGCCGGTACGTTGCGCTGGTGACAATCAGCTTC
The DNA here is from genome assembly GCA_045807985.1 of Bryobacteraceae bacterium. Taxonomy (GTDB): domain Bacteria; phylum Acidobacteriota; class Terriglobia; order Bryobacterales; family Bryobacteraceae; genus Bog-105. Next base: position 4,902 of record JBJMGL010000055.1, on the reverse strand, counting down.
TGCATTGCCTTTACGTTCCAGCCATTATCCATGAATTCAACAGCAAGCCAATCCAACAGTTCCGGATGCACGGGCCATTCGCCCTGGGAACCGAAGTCGTCCACCGTTTTCACGATGCCAAAGCCGAAATAAGACTGCCAGTATCGATTCACGGTCACGCGCGCCGTTAATGGATTAGATCGATCGACCAACCATCGCGCCAATCCCAAACGATTGTTCGGCCATTCCGGACGCGGTTGCGGAAGAATCTCCGGGATGCCCGGAGTCACTTTCTCGCCCAGGTTGTCGTAAGCGCCGCGTTTCAGCAGGAATGTTTCTCTGGCATTCGGGTCGTCCGCCATTACCATTACGGTAGGAATTGCATCCTGGAAACGCTCACGTTGCCGGAGGGTAGAACTTAGCTCCGCCCGCGCGTCCTTGATTTTTTGCGGCGCACCTTCTTGGAGGAAACAGAGGGAGATCTTCTCAGACTGACTTCCCGTACGTTGCCTTGGCGGAATCGCTGCGATTTGCCGGACAGATTCCCGTGCCGATACTGCCGCCGCCTCATTGGGCTCCAGAGCAACGTTGTACACTCGAACGTCCCCGATGGAGCCTTGAAATCTCAGGCCGCCTGCCGCCCCAATTCGAAACGGCGTTTTGTCGGCAACGTGGAAGGGTTCATTCAACTGATCAAAAAGTACCTTTGTTTTTTGCGGCACCCCGTTGAGGTAAATTTGCACTCCGGAAGCTTTCCGTTTGCCGTCGTATGTGATCAGGACATGCTGCCATTCGTTGAGATGAATGGGATCGATTGTTTCCAATCGCAGCGCCAGATCTGTCCAGCGATGAACAATGTGCAGCCGGACCTTGCCGTCGATCAGGTAGACGCCATGGCCGGTCCCTTCAAAGTAATCTTCAGCTTGCGACAGGATTGCTCCTTTAGGGTTCTCCGGCTTGATCCATGCTGAAAACGTGAAAGGGTCCAGGTAGCCGAAATTGGCAATATTTTTATCGACTTGCAAAAAGCGCTTGCCGTCAAAATGCCACGCAGGACCAATGGGCTCGTTTTCAAGCGGCACATCGCCTCCGATCTTTTCAGCAACCAGCTTTGGATCGGAACGGAAAACCAGCCCATGCGTCACTGTCCAATCAGCCGCCGGGGAGTGGACCAGCTTTCGTTCCCACTTGCTTTGTAACTGGCGCGCGTCCGGCTGCAGCGAATCATATCTCTGCTCCAGCTCCGCCACTTTCTTGTCAAACTCGAGTAGCTTTTGCTTTTGCTCGGGAAGCGGCGCCTTGATGTAAGGCTCTTCGTTGCCGTAGTTGTAGGCAAAGCCCTTCTCGTTCGGGATTCTGTTGAAATAAGCAAAGAGCCGGTAAAAGTCCTTCTGATAAATCGGATCGTACTTGTGATCATGGCAACGGGCGCATCCCATCGTGAGCCCGATCCACACTGCGGATGTGGTTTGTGCCCGATCCGCCACATACTCTACGCGGTACTCCTCGGGGATGATTCCACCTTCGCCACTGGTTCGGTGGTTCCGATTGAACCCGGTTGCAATTCGCTGATCGAGAGTGGCATGAGGGAGCAGATCGCCCGCAATCTGCTCAACAGTGAACTCGTCATAAGGCATGTTATGCGCGAAGGCGTCGATCACCCAGTCACGCCAGCGCCACATCTCCCGAGGGCCGTCGGTCTGATAGCCGTTCGTATCCCCGTAGCGAGACGCCTCCATCCACCGGTACGCCATGCGCTCGGCATATCGCGGAGAAGCCAACAGGCGGTCTACTACTTTTTCATAGGCTTTGGGAGATCCATCCGTCACAAACTCTTCCACCTGTCCGGGTGTTGGCGGCAGACCGGTAAGGTCCAGAGTGACTCGCCGGATGAGAGTACGCTTATCGGCTTCAGGCGATGGGTGCAGCCCTTCGCGTTCGAGGCGGCTCAGAATAAAGTTATCGATTGGGTTTTTCACCCAGTTTCGGTTTTGAACAGCGGGAATCGCACTCCGTTTGGGCGGGATGAAAGACCAGAACGGCTCCCATTTTGCGCCCTGCGCCACCCAGTTGCGTAGTAGTTCGATCTCGTGATCACTGAGCCTCTCGCGACCCATGTAGGCGGGTGGCATGCGAACCGCTTTATCGTTGGAACTGATTCTCCGCACCATCTCACTGTGTTCCGGATCTCCAGGCACAATGGCGTGTCGCCCTCCTCTCAGCTCGATGGCGGCACCGGACTCAATATCAAATCGCAGCTTCGTTTTCCGATGGGCAGCATCAGGACCGTGACAGGTAAAGCACTTGTCGGATAGGATCGGACGAATGTCCCGATTGAATTCTATGGTTTGCGCAGCAATTGTCGTCTCGCGGGCAAGAAGGATCAGGCCGATAGCCCGGAGGGCAAGGTTCCAGTGACGCATGGCAGGACTTTCTGACTACAGGACACAGTGGTCAGGACCGAATGGTATGTTCTCCAAGTTATCACGATTTGCAGCTAAGCGATTGCGAGCAACTCGAAACTACCGGCTTTCGGAAGGCTTTCTGGTCCTGTCCGCCGCTGGGTCGTGGAACGGACCTTCGCCTGGCTCGGCAGAAACCGGCGTCTGTCAAAATGCTATGAGTCGCTAGTGGGCGGATCCGGTGCAGTTTAGTGCAGAAACTGCGGCGCTCAGCCGTCTACTGGCAAGATGAACCTGCCGGAAGTTGTCTTACCACCCATGAGAGATCACGATTATCAATTACGCCATCGGCATTCACGTCAGCCGTGATATTAAACCCTGGATCGCCTTCTCGCGTGTTGATCGCGGCCTTGACGATAGCTAAATCAGAGCAATTGACTTGACCATCGCTGTTCTTATCTGCTCCGAAGGTCGCAAGCGCGGATGCTGCTCTCTTTGCAGCATTTATAAATGATTGATCCTGAAGAGCTGCTGAAAGACTATTAGCGCCTGGATCGTAATTCGCACCTGCAATGGCTCGTTGTAAAAAGGGCAATTCATCCTGAGTCAGTCCCGATTGAAGCAGCAGCGCTGTCTGTTCGGAATTAAATCCCAACTGAGCGATTTGCGTTCTGATGCTTGCCGCCAGTTGAGGATCGAGTTTCAAATCGAGAGTTGTCCCGCTCAGAGCCGTGGCAACTTCCTGGAGAAGAGCCGGTTCAGCTCCTTGCGCCGACGTGAGTTGGAGCGCGCACCATTTTGCTGCTTGCAGTTGCTTTAACCGCCAGGACTCGTCCTTGGCGAGAGCAGCACCAGATGCGCGGTTAAGACTTCCCAAAAGCGCAAAGTAGAGAGCCGTTTGCTGTTGTTGGTTGAGAAGGAGGTTGTTCAGCGCAGTTACGACATCTATGCCCAGACCTCCGTCCGGCGTAATGGGTTCAAATACAGGCTGCTGCGGCGTTACAATTCTCTTGAAATCAGAATCCGGCAGCCCGAGTGAGTTCGCAAACTCGCTGAGAGAGGTTTCCATCAAAGACAGAAGAGCTGGATTCAGTGCCTTCTGAATGGACGATCCAATCGTTTTTGCGCATGTTGCATCGGCTCCACATGCTTGAATGCCCATGGCTATTTGCAGCCCGATCAGCACTCGCGTTTCAGCCGCATCAAAAAGACTCTGTTGACCCCCACCATTGAAGAACTGAGGGAAGGCAAAGGTTGAGACTGCCGCCAAGTAGAAATTCTTTCGAGCCTGCCCCGTTTGATCGGTCATTTCTATCTCAAATTGGCTGGGCAAGATAGAGAGCACTCCCTTCAACGCCGAAAGCGGACTAGACACATAGGATGTGCCAGCAACAGCAGCGATTTTTGCTGTCGTAAGCAGAGTCAATCCGTCCGACAGATTGGCTGCATTCCATGAATAGGCCGGAACTCCGCCAGCGGCAGCAAATATATAAGTAGCAGGTGAACCGCTGGCAGCCGAGTAAACTCTGGATTGCGGATAGACAACTAAAGAGGACGTTTCAGCGGGTATGGCCAGGAAGGCCTTAGTAGCAAAACCGACAATTTCGCCCGTATCATTCAGGCTTACGGCCAGAGTTCCAATACTGGATGGAACTCCAGGAGCATCAAGAGTGATGAAGACGCCGTTTGTGTAAACAAACCCATGTGTCCCGCTCCTGTCGATAAATGATCCTACGATTTGGCCGACGTTATTGATCCCATAGGCAAGGGTATCGGTGCTATCAGGAACACTGATGGTTGTGAAGTTACCGTTGTCATACAAAAAACCGCTCTGGTGACCGGCGCAGTCATTAGAAATGCCCACAATCTGACCGCCGTTATTAATTCCATACGGAGACGTGCTAAAGCTGTCAGGCACAGTGACGGCAGTAAACGTGCCGGCGCTGTACATAAATCCGTTTTGGCGGCCTTCATTATCAACGGTGTTTCCGACAATCTGGCCAGTGTCATTTATACCCCGCGCGACAGTGCTGCTGTTTCCTGGAACTGAAATCCTTGTGAAAGCATTATTCACGTACAGGAATCCGTATGTGCCGCCCGCGGACCCATTCGCAGCTCCCACAATCTGGCCATTATTGTTAACACCGTAAGCGAAGGTATTCCTACTACCAGGAGCCGTGATATTCGTAACGACGCCGTTCGTATATAAAAAGCCGTGCGTCTGCTCACCTCCTACGGAAGAACCAACAATTTGGCCCGCGTTATTGATTCCACTCGGCCTCCCGATGCCGTCAACGGCGGTAAAGGTGTAAGACTGAGCCCAGATCACCTGAAGTGACGCAAACGAGCCCAGTATCAATAAACTGAGCCTTACCGCGATTTTCATTGTTGCTCCTAAGCTAGGTGCGCTCCTATGTGAAGCGCAACTCCGTCAGCGTAAGCCGAAAGCGAATACACGACTGGCGTGAGTATATAAACGTAAGTTGAAGGTGAATACCCTGGAAGCGCCCAGATTAATACG
>JBJMGL010000054.1:0-6263 GCA_045807985.1 Bryobacteraceae bacterium | reverse complement strand
GATCAAGAAAGGCAAAAGCGAGAAGTACATCAAGGACGACAAGGAGTTCACGCGCGAAATCCTGCGCCGCGCCACCGAAAATCTAGTGGTGGAGTTGGGCAGCAAAGACGGCGCCGGGCCGGTAAGGGTGGAGGGCGCTGAACTACGAAATTTCTTGATGTCGCTTGATGAACTATCGCAGATCTCCCGCAAGCTGGAGCGGCGTGTCCGCGATCCAAGAGTAGTGGAAGTTCTGAGTGACGTTTCGCTGCCCATTGACGCAAAAACCGATCTGCAAGTGGAAGAAAACGTTCGCGCCGTGGCTGAACGCCTGAAAGCAGCCAAGCTGGAAGTGGTAGTGGAGCGCGAAGAAGAGCATTCCGCCTGGATGATCGGCTATCAAGACCCCACTCACGCGACCCGCTACATCAACACCGAGTTCCTGATGATGCCGGACTTCCGCCGCGTGCGGGCGTTGGCAAAGCAGGTAGCGCGCCTGAACGTGCCGCCCTTTACAACGGTAAAGGATGAGCGCCGCGAAGTGCTGGCAAATTGGCGTGACCTGCTCGACACAGTAAAAACGGAAGGCACGCGCGAAGTAAACGTGCAACGCTACAAGGGACTCGGTGAAATGAATGCAGAGCAGTTGTGGTCCACAACCATGAACGCGGATTCACGCACCCTGCTGCAAGTAGACCTGAAAGACTTCGCGGAAACCGAACCTATCTTCTCCACTCTCATGGGCGAAGACGTGGAAAGCCGTCGCAAATTTATCGAAGAAAACGCCCTGGATGTCCGCAATCTGGACGTTTAAACTCACCAGCACGTGCGACCACCATCGATGACAAGATTAGCGCCTGTCATATAGGAAGACGCATCAGAGCAAAGGAAGAGAATTGCGCCTTGGTACTCGTCGACGCGGGCCATGCGGCCCATGGGTATCAGGGCGCTAAGCCTTTGGAGGAAGTCACCGGGCTGATTATTCTCAACTCCTCCAGGGCAGACGGAGTTAACGCGGACATTTCTGTCAGCCCAGTAAGTGGCGAGATAACGGGTGAGACCAATAAGCCCTGACTTCACGATGGAGTAGGTGACGGGCTTCACGGGCTGCAGATAATCGGGCACGCCCGCTAGCCGGTAGAGTCGTTGGTCAGGACCGATCAGGGCGAGGTCCGAGGCGATATTAAGAATGACTCCGCCGCCATTGGCGGCCATGTGGGTGCCAAAGACTTGCGCGCAAAGGAAGGCACCGGTGAGACCAACGTTGACGTCGTCATGCCACTGCTGGAGAGGAAAATTCTCGAAACGAGAAAAATTGACTTCCGAGTTGCTTTCCATCTTTGGGTTATTGGCTGCGTTGTTGATCAGAATGTCAATCCGGCCAAGCCGTGCGAGAATTTCGGCGCGGGCGGCGGTAACGGCGGCAGTATCGGTAATGTCGCTCCCTAGACCGATAGCAAGCACGCTGAACTCGTCGGCGAGTTCCTTGGCGCGTTGTTGCGCACGACCCCAAAAAGATCGATAAGCACTGGGAAACCGCCTGCGCGGGCGATGGAGCGGGCGTGCTGAACGCCCAGCAGACCGGCTCCGCCGGTAATTACGGCTACGCGACCCGAAAGGTCGAAAGGGTTCCGGGTCGCGCTTGAGAACTCAGCCACGAAAGTCTCCAATCTGGCTGAGTAAGACGCGCTCACCGATTGCAATGGATTGCTTGGCTGCAAGCGCTATTCGGACGCTCTCCAGCCCGTCGCGAAGGCCAACTATAGGGCGATGACGGTTGCGGATGCAATCGAGGAAATGACTCGTCTGGTCGAGGAAGAGATGATTGCGCTCGAATCCGGGGAACTCGTAAACGGTAGGCGTGGGGTTGTCACGCTGATAGACACTGACCGTGGTGGCGATAAGGTCCATGACGGCTTTGCCCCGGTCTCCGATGACCTCGCACTGCTTCGTCTGGGGGGACTGAAGGAAGTCCTGATGGAGGTGGATGGGAAGAGTGCGACCGGCGCTAGTTGCACCTTCCATGAGGATGGAGGCAGTGTCTTCGGAAGAGATTTCAAGTTCGCTCCAGTGGCCTCCGAGGGCAAAAACGCTTTTCGGGAGGCCAAAAAGCGAATACAAGTAGTCGGTTTCGTGAATTTGGGAAAGAATAACGCCTCCTCCCATCTCCGACTTGGCTGCATAAGCCTCCCGGTAATCTTCGTAGGGGTGCCAATTGGGCATGTATTCGCCCGTTATGCAGCGAATAGCAAGGAGAGTTCCCAAAGCGCCGGAAGCGATCACCTCAGCCAATTTTTTGAGACACGGGTGGAAGCGTAGCTGGTAGCCGACCATGATAATCCGGTCTTTAAACTCGCCTTCGGCGAGGGACAGCAATTCCTGAACGCCATCGAGCGAGGTGGCTACCGGTTTCTCGATAAAAAGATCACAGTTGGCCTTGAGACAGGCAATTGCGGTTGCCACGTGCATACTGTTGGGATTGCAGATGAAGACGGCGGCAGGGCGCTGGCCGAGCGCTTCGTCCAGATCCATGTAGACACGCATATCGTATTCGGACTCGACATCTCGCAAGGCATCAACACCCATGCCAGGGGTGATGACATGGCTAAGACGCCGGACGCGGTAAGCAATGAGTTCCAGGTCCGCGCCGAGCAGTTGACGGAGGTTACGGACGTGCCGCTGGCCGATGCTGCCAAGCCCAATCATCAGAATTTTCACTAGAACGGCCTGATGTTTGATTCGTTCGAAGTCATGGGAATTTCTGAAGTGCGGAAAATCTAAATAGTAGCGCGCAATGTGTGAACTTCTCAATAAATCAGGAACTCGGCTGACAGATCATAATTTTACCTCGAGCGTCTGGGTTTCGCCGTTACCTCCAGAAGAACCCGTTTAACGCCGGGTTCCCGAGAGATTTTCAGGAGAGAGTTCGAGAGTGCGAAAGAACTAGGCGCGAAAGAGTTCCACACTAGCTCGGCCGTACCACTGACGTTTCCACATCTTCAGCCGGGATGATCCCGTGTTGAGCCGCTATCTACTGATTATTTGAGGTTTGACTTAAGAAAATTTTAGCGCTCATTCCCTTTCAACCGGAACAGGTTCTACTGCTGGCACGCGAGTCGGACATTATGCTTACTATTGACAAGCTGCCATGTGCGTCGGGCGTTTACCTGTATGTTTACCGATTCGAGCGCCGTAGTCTCAAAACAAATTGGCCGCCTTTCAGCACCCTGGAACGATTTCTCATCAGATAACAGCTGTAACCAGCGCCTGCCCGGCGCGAAGTATTGCAAATACCAGTCATCCGGGCTAAGCACCTCGTAATACACGGTTGCGTTCTTCGGCAGTTCTCTGTTGATCGTTTCAGCCAAAGCTAAAACCGGATCTGCGCTGGAATGTGAATGCGGAAAAATAAACGCTCCAAAGTTCCAGGCCGCAAGCGCCGCGCTAAAAGCAATTACTGCTCTTATGCGGGAGGCCCAGGGAGAGCGTTCGGCGATAAAGCAACCAAGTAACAGCACAAGGGGCGGCCAGATAAATAGCTTATAGAAGGCGCTTCCAGGCTCCCACCAACTTAAGAAAAGAAGATACGGCAGAATCCAAGCCCAAAACACTAACTTCGTTCGTCGATCAATAAGAACGCCGACTTCCCTTTTCGGGTACCACATTAACCAGATTCCTGCAACGAGAGCCGCAAGAGAAAATACGAGAGCGGCAATCACAGGCAGCGAAAGATAATCCCGTATCAGACTCAGCTTGCCGCCCGCCAGCAGTTTAAGATAACTCGCCGGATATCCGATAAAAATCTGCCGCCATGAGCGGGTCATCCGCGATTCCGCCGAGAAGCTCGTAATCCACCCCAAAAATGTACGGCCCTGCTGATCGCGTCCTGCAAACGAATACGCCAGCCAGTAAATAAGAGCGATACATCCAGCCGTGCTGAGGATATAGACAAACGCTTGCCGGATATGCACAGATCTGGGCCTGCTTTCTAAGAAAATGGCCGCTAATACAGGAGCATAAGCAAAAACAGCAAGCTCATGGAACAGCATCGCAATGCTGTGACAAATACCAGCAAGTAAAAGTGAACGCCTTTCACTTATCACAAAGCTGACTGTAAGAAGCAGTAGCAGCACCGCCAAAATATAACTATCCGCATCAGTCGAGAATTTCCACCAAGTCGCGCCAAACGCAAGCAGCAAACAACAAAAAGCAGCGAGCTCATTCGATTTACCAAGGCGTTTGATCAAGGTAAAAATAAGGACTGCGGTGCCAGCGCTAGCCAGAACGTTAACAATCTGAAGCAGAGTGATAGCTCGAAAATGCAAACCAAAACTGTGCGAAAACGAATAAAGAAGATACCCGAACCCTGAATACAGCAGATGATTCGGATGAAACAGAATAGAAGGCGGCAATTCGGCGTTATGAACTTTTTCGATGTAAAGCGAGAAAAGAACGCCGTCCCAATAATAAGTTCGGGTCAGAAACGCAACATAAACCAGAACCAGCCCCCAAAACAAGAGTAATCGCTTAAGCAATGGCGCGCTCTGCTTTAATGAGGCAATGTCGACTGTTCCTACCGTCCGTGTCAATCGCAAAGCAGCCGATCGGGTGTCTTCGGGTCACCCTTGGATTTTCTCAAGCGATGTTTTAGACCGAGGCACCGCGCAAGGCGGCGATGCAGTAAAGGTTATCGATAACAAAGGTAAGCTCATCGGCACCGCGCATTACAGCTCAACCTCCCAGATTACTCTGCGCCTGCTCAGTAAACGCGCGGAAATCATCGATGAGGTTTTTCTCCGTGCGTCGATAGAGACGGCATATCAGTTTCGTCAGCGAGTTGTGGGTGATTCGAATGCCTACCGTTTAGTGCATGCGGAAGGAGATCTGCTACCCGGCTTGATTGTTGATCGCTATGGAGACTGGCTCGCTGTCCAACTACTAAACCAAGGCATGGACCGTCTCGCAAGGGAAATCACGGATGTACTGCAGCAGCTCTTGCACCCAAAAGGAATTATCGCTCGCAATGACGTGTCAACACGCGCCAAGGAAAGCCTCGACCAAGAAATCCGAGTTCTAGCCGGCGACATTCCGCCGCACGTTCCTGTAACCATGAACGGATTGAAATTACAAGCGGATCTGCTGGGCGGCCAAAAGACAGGCGTCTTTCTGGATCAGCGTGAAAACTACTTGGCCGTCCGCCGGTTTGCAAAAGGTCGTGCGCTGGACTGCTTCACCGGTTCAGGGGGGTTCGCGCTCCATTTAGCTTCCGTCTGCGATTCAGTCGAAGCAGTCGATAGCGCGTCTTCCGCGCTTGCGGTAGGAAAAGCGAACGCAACGGAAAACCACCTGAGCAATATCGAATTCCGCGAGGCAAACATTTTGGACTATCTTCCCAATCTGGTCGGGAGCAGGCAACGGTTTGACATGGTTATTGTCGATCCTCCCGCCTTCACAAAATCGCGGTCGGCTGTGGAAGGCGCGGCCCGGGGCTACAAGGAAATCAACTTGAGAGCACTGCGGCTGCTAAACAAAGGCGGCGTCCTGGTAAGCTGCTCCTGTTCGCACCATATGAGCGAAGCGCACCTGCTCGAAGTCATCGCGGCTGCGGCGCTCGATACCGGTAAACAGTTGCGTGTCCTGGAGCGGCGCACGCAATCACAGGACCACCCCATTCTGCTCACCGTTCCCGAAACTCATTACTTAAAATGTCTAATTCTGGAAGTGCTCTAGCTACAGCACCACACGAGCATCCCCCTCCCGTCGCGTTACACGCTGACGGTCCAGATACTCCAGCAACGGAATCGCATACTTGCGTGAAATCTGTGTCCATTCCTTAAACTCAGGAACAGAAAACCGGCGGCCCTTGTGAGCAGCCAATGAGCGGCGTATGTGCGCCACTACATCCGCATGAAAGACCAGTTCATCCGAGATCCGTACCAACTTTTGGCTCTTAATCAGCGCCTCCAGAAAACTGCGTCCCTTGTTCACATCCGTACCTGCTGATTTCAGAACATCGGACGGAGCTGGCGGTTGAAAGCCCGCCTGCCGGAAAGCATGCTCAATCTGGGCAAGAAATTTCGTCTGCTCCGGATTTACTTGAGCTTTGTGCGTTGCCAGCCAGACAACTTCCCCTTCGATGCGAATCGCCGGACAGTTTGCGTAGATTGCCTGGGCAACAGCCGGTTCCAAATTCATACGCGCCAGCGCAATCGGGGCGCCAGGAAGGTTCGGGTGCTTGGCATGATATCCCCGCAGCACGGCCAAAAGCTTTTCGCGCTGGCGCT
>JBJMGL010000053.1:0-3257 GCA_045807985.1 Bryobacteraceae bacterium | reverse complement strand
CGCATTCCATTCTGGCCCGGAGGACCGTCCTCCGACAAAAGCCGAATACATTCGCGTAGACCACATTGTTATTTCATTTTTCGCTTGCAACAGAGCGGCGGACCATACATTCCGGATAATGAGTTTTGGCAGCATCCTCACTGTTACCCATACAGTGTACGTAGGGCAGGTTCAGCTCCAGCACTCTTATACTGAAAGAAATATGTTCTTTCGCCGCCAGCGCCCGAAGGTTCCGACATTTCAGGAACGTGTTGATCTGTTGAAAGGAGCCGGATTCGCGCTACAGAATCTGCCGGATGGGCGTGTAAAGGTCACCAAGCATGGGGTTGGCGCGATTATTGGCGATGAAGGAAAGAACCAGCCTGAGATTGAAAAGGCGGGTGTTCTCCTCGGTGGAGAGATTGCCACCTTGCTCAATGGCGGTTATCAAATGTTCCTGGAGACCCCCAGCGGCAAACGCTTTCCCGCGCAAGCCGATCAGCTAAAGTCCCTTCATCAGTTCGAAGATGATGTGAAGGATGCGCTGGATTTGACCAATTTGTATAACACGTCATTGGGAACTACGACGCCAAAACACATGTACGATCGAGTGTTTCAGCGCGACTCAGGCCAGCAGCGTAAACCTTGGGCGGAGAAAGATCATCGCACCGTTGCGCCGCACACAAAGGACTCGTCAGCGACTCTCTCACAATCTTAACCATTGACGCATTTGGTTAAAAGCAATGCCAATGCCTACATCTCTGAGGTCAGGAACAAAGGGCATGACTACGATTTTATTCGCGTCGGCAGTTCGGCCTGCGCCATGGAGAGAAGCAGCCAGCATAGCGCGAGCACGTAAATCCGCATCGCCTGTTTGTTGAACTATGTTTTGCCAGAGCTGCACTGCTTCCTCAAATTGTCCACTTAAAAAGGCGCTGTATCCAGGAGTTGCTGACGTAGTAGACGAAAGAAGGGATAAAGTCTTTTTTCCTGTGCAAATCGCTTCCCACTGAGCGCGTAGGAAATTCGCCTCTGTACTGCCTGGCGGCAAAAGATTGACTAGGTTCTGAAAGATAGTTGTCGCTTCTTTCGTTTTGCCGCTCAGCAATGTGGCAACGGCAAGAGCCGGAATGGCTGAAGCATTGCTGGATAATGGCTTCAAAACGGCAATAGCATCGCTGAACCTCTTCGACTCGATCAGCCCATTCGCCAGTTGCAATGGGAGATTGATGTTCGCCGGGCTGAGCGCGATGGCCTGACGCAGAAACCGTTCCCCTTCTGTGCCGTTGCCCTGGAGAAACCGGTTAGCCCCAAGCGTAGCCAGAGCGTCAATATTATGGGGAGCAATCTTCAGAACAGCTGCCGCTGTATCAGCTTGTTGCTGTAACGGCGCATGAGAATATCGGGCCACGAGCGCGTTCCATCTTGCCCGCTCCAACGGAGCAAACTGATCATGACGAGTGGTGCCTGCCGCCACAAGGGATGGAAGACTCTGCGGCGCGACTTGCGCGGCTGTTTCGATAAGGGCGATATGCGCCAGACCGAAAGCCGGATCGGCGCTCACCGCTTCGGTTAACAATTGCAAACGCTGAGAGAGATCTTGCGTGCCTGCCGCTGATGTAAAGGTTTTCAATGCTCGCAGGCTTTTTGTAGGGAAATTTCCGGCGCGAGGGTCAATCCGTTTTGCCAGTTGGTTTGCAACAGGGAGGATTCCCGCCGCGGAATCCTCTTCAATACTGATGACCTGCTGATTCCTCTGCGTTTGCGGGTCTGTGACAGCGGCTTCAAGCCGGAGTTTTCCGTTCCGATCCTCAATAACTATTCGCAAGATCTCCGTTGCTTGGCCTTCGTAAGCGGTTGAGTCGTCCTTAGCAAAGAAAGACACAATCCCGCGTGAGGTTGCCAAGTCTTCCTGAAGCACAAGCGGCAGCGCCAGTTTCATCCATTCGGTCGACGGATCGGCTATCAGTACTTCAGCAGGAAGTACCGCGATTCGTTCAACTGAGTTGCTCGAAGGCGGCTGCGAACAGCTTGCTAATAACAGAAAAGATAGTAGGCAGAGTGCGCCGTATAGAGATCGCAGGAAGTCACCTTATAAGGGCTTCGGGTTTGCTGCGAGGAGTTCAAGGAAAGCCGGACTTTTGACGAGCAGCGCAAATTCAGGCATGCCCGGAATTTTTTCACGGTCCTTTACGCCTTCTTCCAAAGCCTTTCGCAAGTAAATGATAGCGCGATCATTGGCTCCGGACTTCGCATACATCTTGGCCATATACAGATGGTAAGTCGCGCGCTCTTCTACCGTTCTTTCCTGCATGAGCGTACCGAATGAACTATGATGCTCAAAAACGTCCGGATCTATTTTCAGCGCCTGTTCATAATACTCTGTTGCTTGTTTGTAGTTCTTGCGGCCAAAGTAAGCGGCTCCCAGGTTGGCGTAAATCGATGCTGTCGGGTTCGCATACCGGAGCGCGCGCTTATAGCAGCCAATCGAGCGACGGTAACTCTTTTGCGAGTAATAAATAGTGCCTAAGTTGTTGATGGCTTCGGAATATTTTGGATCGAGCTTGATCGCCCGCTCATAGTTTTTCTTCGCCAGATCGAGTTGCATAAGCTGGTGGAAGGCAATGCCAATCTTATTCACCAGGACCGGCGAGTCAGGCGAGCCCAAACGATACATATCGATCGCCTCGCGATACATTTTGCGCGCCATATAGATATCGCCGCGGAGTTCGTTGGTCAACGGCGGATATTTCGGCTTAATTACTGTCGGAACAGAACCGTCCCGGGGCATAAAACTATTAGAAGCAACGGGGGGAGTTCCTTGTGCCTGGGATACCGGAGGCATGGAGCAAACGGCTAAACAACAAAAGAACGGTATGCGGCTTAAAGAGATCATAAAAGCTCTCCCTTTGTGATCTACTTTATACCTTTTAATTGAAAGATGGGAAGCGAAAGTTTACTTAAAGATGCCTTTCAGTTTTTCAAAGAGGCCCTTTTTCTCGTTCGGACGGTTGGGGGGCTGAGTTTGCGCGTTTAGATCCGGATTATCGGTACTTGCGCCAAGAACTCCGGGCTGTGATGGGATGTTCGGCAAAGTTGTGGGGTGGTTGGGCGAAGCAGTGTCCCAGCCGGCGATTTCGGTTGACCCGCCTGTATGAAGTGGGCAAAAGACTACCGGTTGTGTGCCAACTAAATAATATTCGGTCCGCGTCTCTTCGGGCGGACACGCGCTGGTCGCCAGTTGACCGGTTTCCGAATCGATCTGGGCGCTCACGATT
>JBJMGL010000052.1:0-11194 GCA_045807985.1 Bryobacteraceae bacterium | reverse complement strand
GTTTCTGATCCTGACGATAGTGCTCGTTCTCGCTGGCATAGCGCTGCCCATTATTGGGCTTATCGAATTAGTCAAACATCTCTGAAGTTCAACTTTGGCCATTTCGTCTTGCCAACTTAAAGATTGGGACCTATGTACAGATGGTGTTGTCTGTGTCTAGCTTTTCATAGAGCGCGACAGGTGGATTAAACCTAATCTGTCTTGAAGCACTTCCAAGCAGATGAGCAAGTCGGGAATGACAAGATAGTTCGCTGATAATCGTTATAGATTCAGATCTTTTTCTGATATCGCCATTCCCCATATCGCGGCTGCCGCTCCCGCCCCAAGACGCTATGCAGAATAATCTGGAAAAACCGACAGAAAACACCATTACGCAAAACGTGCGCCTGCTTGAAGCGCATACACGCCTGTGTGCCGCCTACGGCTGCCCGGTACCGTATTTTCATTCGCTCGACCCCCTCAGCGAACTGGTGTCCTCGCTCCTGTCGCATCGCACCCGCAACGCCGATTCGGGTCGCGCCTTCCGCTCCCTCAAGGCTGCTTTCGCGAACTGGGAGGCGGTACGCGATGCACCGACCGAGCAGGTGGAGGCAGCCATCCAGGCCAGCACTTGGCCAGAGCAGAAAGCGCCGCGTATCCAGGCAATCCTGCGCGATCACGCAGAAGCATGGCGCGCTCTCGCTCGACTTCCTTGCCGGTATGCCGGTCGCCGAAGCGCGCGCATGGCTGGAAGCGATATCCGGCATCGGCCCCAAGACGAGCGCGGCCGTCTTGCTCTTCAGCACGTTACGCATGCCGGCCATGCCGGTAGACAGCCATCATCACCGTGTAGCGATCCGGCTGGGCATTATTCCGGCTTCCGTACCGGTAGGCAGATCGCACGCGCTGCTTGAGGCAATGCTTCCAAAAGCTTGGGATGCGCAGGGTCTCTATGACCATCACGAGGTGATGATGTTCCACGGCCAGCGCTGTTGCTTTTTCGCGAAACCGACCTGCGAACGCTGCCCGCTGCTCGATCTATGCCCTACTGGCCAACTGCGGATGGCTTAAGTCTTTCATTTGGCGGCCATATCTCCGTTTAAATTTTAAGATCTCTACGAAACTCATTGCTATACTCACTACCGCTCAATCGAATTCAAAGGAGATCTTCCACTTGCAAAAATGTTTGTTGCTCGCGCTATGGGTTATTCCCGCTTGGGCGCAGCAAGGAACGAACTACACAATCAGCTTTCCAAGTGCAGTCCACCACGAAGCGGAGGTGCGCGCCGAGTTTACTGGTGTCAATGCCGCAGCGCTGGAAGTAGTAATGAGCCGCTCCTCGCCGGGACGCTATGCCCTCCATGAATTTGCCAAGAACGTCTACAACGTGCGCGCAAGCGACAACGAAGGACATTCCCTGGCAGTCGCACGGATGAGCCCTTATAGCTGGAGCGTAGCGACAGCCAACAAAGGCACAGTGGTCTTCGAATACACGCTCTTCGGAGACCGAACAGACGGTACTTATGACGGCATCGACGATACACACGCCCACCTCAACATGCCTGCTACTTTCGTCTGGGCGCGAGGCTACGAAAACAAGCCCTCCTTTTTCAAATTCACAATTCCCGAAAACAGCCAATGGAAAGTCGCCACGCAGCTTCTGCCGCAGTCGGATGGGCGATGGTCAGCGCCGGGTCTCGAATGGATGATGGACAGCCCCGTTGAGATCAGCCATCACACCATGCCCGAATGGAAAATAGAAAATGCGACGTTCCGCATGGCATTGCACTTTCACGGCACAGAGGAGGATGCTAGGAAATACGCCCGAATGTGCCAAGCCGTCGTCCTGGAGGAAGAGGGCGTGTTTGGAGCCTTGCCGCGGTACGACGGCGGCGCATACACTTTTTTGATGGATTATCTTCCTTATGCTACCGGCGATGGCATGGAACACCGCGACTCGACTGTCATCACCAGTCAGGGTGATCTCAAAAATGCCGCCAAAATCCTCATTGAAACCGCATCGCACGAGTTTTTCCATTCCTGGAACGTAAAGCGCATTCGCCCGCACACGCTTGAGCCTTTCGACTTCGAGCGAGCTGATATGTCCGGCGAGCTATGGTTTGCCGAAGGATTTACGAACTACTATGGGCCGCTCGTGCTACAGCGGGCAGGGCTGTCAACACTCGATCAGTTTACGAGCGGCATGGGACACGCGTTGAATACAGTGCTGAACTCGCCGGGCCGTAAAGTGCATAGCGCCGTGGAGATGAGCCAGTTAGCGCCTTTTGTCGATGCAGCCACATCGATTGATCCAAATAATTTCCGCAACACCTTCATTTCGTATTACATATACGGCCAAGCAATAGCTCTCGGGATCGACCTGATGCTACGGGAAAAATTCCCCGGTAAGTCGCTCGATGATTGGATGCGAAGGGTCTGGCGCGAACACCCGGACATCCAAAAACCATACACCTTAGCTGACCTCCAAAGCGCGCTAGCGGCGACGACGGGTGATGAAGAGTTCGCAAAAAAAATCTTTGAACAACATATTACTGGCAGAAATCCAATGAACTACGAAAGCCTGTTAGCTCCGGCGGGCCTGCTGCTGCGGCAAGTACACGCGGGGCAAGCCTGGTGGGGAATGTCCCGGCTGAACGTAACGGAAAATGGCGCAGAAATCACAACGGAAACGCTGCGTGACACGCCCTTATATCAAGCAGGATTCGAAAAGGGCGATCACATTATAGAGTTCAATGGTAAAGCGATAAAAGCTGCAACCGATGTGGATGCGCTGCTTGGGAAGCGCAAGCCTGGAGATCATATCAAATTAAAGGCGCGAACGCGAGCGGGGGAAAAACAGGTGGAAATAATACTGGGAGAAGATCCCCAACTCGAACTAGTAACATTTGAACAAGCAGGGCGGATCATCACTCCGGATATTACAGCCTTCCGCAAGTCATGGCTGAGTTCGAAGGCGCTGCACCCTCTACAGCAAATGGAGACTTCCCAATGAACAGACGAAAATTTCTAGGTTCTTCTTTAAGCGCGACAGCGCTGGCAATAAACACTTCCGCGCAATCGCAAGAAAATGGAAAGGGGCGAGAGTATTACGAACTGCGCCGTTATCATCTGCAATCCGGCCCGCAGCAGAAACTGGTAGATGCCTTCATGTCTGAAGCGCTGATACCGGCGCTGAACCGCATGGGAATGAGCCCTATTGGAGCCTTTAACCTTTACATCGGGCCAGAAACGCCATGCTTATATCTGCTGATTCCAGCGTCCTCGCTTGATGCCCTAGTTAATGCCGAGCTGAAGCTGGCGGCGGATGAGGAGTTCGGGAAACGAGGCGCGGCATTTCTCAACGCACCCGCCAAGGAGCCGGCGTACGAGCGTGTAGAAAGCTCCTTGATGATTGCGTTCGAAGGACGTCCTAAGATCCAAGTGCCGCCCGCAACAGCGCAAAAATCGGCGCGAGTCTTCCAACTGCGGACCTATGAAAGCCCCAGCAGCGCAGCGCATCGCCGCAAGGTCGAAATGTTCCACAGTGGCGAGTTCGACATCTTTGAAAAGGCCGGGTTCTGGCAGATCTTCTATGGAGACACCCTGATTGGACCGCGCTTGCCAAACCTGACGTACATGCTCAGTTTCCCCGACCTGTCAGAGATGAATGCAAAATGGCAGGCTTTCAGTTCCAATCCGGACTGGAAGAAACTGACCGCATCGCCCCGCTTCAATTACGAAGCCATTGTGTCCAACATCACAAGCTTGGTCCTGAACCCCACCTCCTATTCGCAAATTTGATTCACGATGAGAAAGCTTCTTTCAGCATTCGTCATGGGAGCTATTTTGATTTGTTCCGGGCACGAAGCGACAGCGGCAAATAATCATGTCATTCCCTTATGGCCGAATGGCGCGCCGGGTGAGAAAGCAACAACCGAAGCGGAGAGGGATACAACAACTCCAAGTGATCACGCTGTGGCAGGCAAGCCGATCATCCGCCTGAGCAATGTCACCGCGCCAAGTATGACGCTCTATCCGGCTCCGAAAAACAAGAACACGGGCGCCGCCGTGCTGGTCTTCCCAGGTGGTGGTTATCGCATACTGGCCTATGACCTGGAAGGGACGGAAGTTTGCGACTGGCTGAACAGCATCGGAATCACAGCGGTGCTGGTGAACTATCGGGTACCGGAGCCGAAAGAGTCGCCGCGCTACCAACAGCCGCTGCAAGATGCGCAGCGAGCCGTTGGAATTGCGCGGAATCACGCCAAAGAGTGGGGGGTCGACCCGCAGCGTATTGGCGTTTTGGGCTTTTCCGCTGGCGGACACCTATCGGCCGTTCTTTCCAACACTTCAGCGGAACGGACCTACCCAACCGTGGACGAAGCCGATGGAATCAGCAGCCGCCCTGATTTCGCAATACTGGTTTATCCGCCTACCTTTCGGTTAACGACAAGGGCGAAACCCTTGCGCCGGAAGTAAAAACAAGCGCTCAGACTCCGCCAACCTTTATCGTGCAAGCCGAAGACGACAAGCCATTTATCGGCGGAACCCTGCTCTACTACCGAGCATTAACTGACGCGAGAGCCATCGCGGAAATGCACCTGTACAGCGCGGGCGGTCACGGCTACGGATTAAGGCGCACGAGTGATCCCGTAACGAGTTGGCCGCAATTAGCCGAAGGGTGGCTACGGTATCAAAAAGTGCTGAAATGATGTACGGGCCTGACTTACTCATTCCGTAAAACCTGCATCGGCTCGACCCGCGCTGCACGAAGAGAGGGTATCAACGAGGCAACTGCTGCAACCACCAGGATCAGCGCTGCTACGCTGCAAAAAGTTTCCGTATCGAAAGGCTTTACTCCGTACAGCATTCCCGACAGCACCTGTGTAAACGCAAGGGCCATGCCCAATCCGGCAAGACATCCAAGAAACGCGACCCCAAGCCCTTGCGACAAAAAGCGCCAAACAATCTCGTTTCGCAGAGCGCCCAGGGCCAAACGCAAGCCCACCTCGCGCCGGCGCACACTGACAAAATAGCTCAGTGTTCCGTATAGACCAATGCAAGCCAGTGCCACTGCCGTGAATGCAAACAACGACAACAAAACAGTGCGCAGGCGATTCTCGCCGAATGCCTCATACAAATGTTCTTCCAACGGTTTGACATCGAAAACCGAGCGGCTTGGCTCAATCTCATGAATCTTGTGGCGTATGGTTTCCGCCATCGCCATCGGCTCACCATGCGTGCGCACTAAATAGGACGGGCTGGGAAGCTGGATGCTACACCAATACACCATTGGTTGTGGCGCTTGGTTGATTCCGTTCTCGCGTGCATCGGCAACGATGCCCCGAATTTCGGTGGACGCCATGTAAAATCCAGTCGAATTGACTTGGAGGTGATGGCCGATAACTGGCGTGTTTGGCAAGTAAGTATTCACGAAACTGCGATTAACCACAGCGCCCTTGGTTGCCGATCCTTCGCGGCAGGTTTCTCCGGCCAGCAACGGAATGTGCATAGTCGCAAAGTAGCCCTGAGAAATAAAATTGTGATTTGCCAGAATCTTCCGGTCTGGCTGTAATGGCATATCGGTGATTTGCAGTTCTGTTTGCTGCTGGCCGGGAATTCCGGGCAGGATATAACCCGAAGTCGCAGCCTCTTCCACTCCCGGCACGGCGCGCAACTCAGCCAAAATGCGTTTGATCTTTTGTATTAATCCCTTCAGGTCGCTAGTTTCGCCATAAGAAGCAGTAACGCGAAACGTTAGAACATGGCTGGCATCAAAGCCGGGATTGACGCGCCCAAGCTCCTGAAAGCTGCGCAGCAACAGTCCCGCGCCAATCAGCAGCGTCACAGCAAGAGCCACCTGCACGCCGACTAACAGCCATTGAAGGGGATTACGCGCCGAGATCTGTGTCCGGCTCCCTTGTGATATGAAACTGGAAAGACTCCGGCGCGTGGCATGAAGAGCAGGGAATAAGCCGCAGAGCAGAGTAGCAACAAGCGTGCAGCCCAGCGTATAAAGCACCAGCCGCCAATCGAGCGTGATTTCTTCCACACGCGGCAGGCTTTTGGCAAGAGCGCGGAAAATGTGCGAGGCTCCCCATCCCACAAAGAGGCCAGCCGCTGACCCCATAAAGGCGAGCACAAGAGTTTCCGTTAAGAGTTGCACAACCACGGAGGAGCGGGGAGCGCCCAGCGAATAACGGATCGAAATCTCGTGTTCGCGATCGGCTGTGCGGGCCAGCAGCAATGAGGCAATATTCGTGCAGGCAATCAGCAGCAACAAAGAAACGGAGCCAAATAAAATCCACAGTGAGCGGCGAACTCCGCCAATTAATTGTTCTTTTAACGGCTCCATGGACACGGATAATTCAGCATCAGTCTTAGGGAACTGTTTCCCGAGCTGTGCCTGAACCGTGGCGAGATTCGCTTGCGCTTTCGCGAGCGTAATCCCATCTTTCAAACGTCCAATCACTGTGTACCAAGTGTTTTCGCGAAATTGTGCATACGGAGAGTCAAGAGGCGCTGGACTCCAGAAATCAACATCATGAACGGGAAACAGAAACGAAGCAGGCATCACCCCGGCAACTCTGTGGGGCACTTTTCCCAGATGGACAACTTTGTCCGCCATATTGGGAGTAGCCCCGAAATGGCGACGCCAAAAACGCTCGCTAATCAGAACGGCTCTCGGACCGCCAAACTTTTGCTCTTCAGGCAGAAAATCCCGGCCAATCGCGGGAGAAATGCCCCACACTTGTAAAAACCGGGTGGCAACATACGCCACTGTTCCTTTTTCCGGGATAGTACCGGAACTCTCGTTGGCATCATCCGTGAAGTAACCGGTAATGACTTGGAACGTAGAGTTCAGCCGGTTCCAATCTTCTAATCGAACAGGCGCAACAAACGAATTGGAACTCTTCAACTTGGAATTCTGCTGTTTAACCCTCACCAACTGATTGCTCTTCGGAAACGGCAAAGGCCGCAGTACAATCGCGTCAATGGCCGAAAAAACCGCACTGTTTCCCCCAATGCCCAACGCCAGCGTCAAAATCACCGCTACCGAAAAAGCGGGCGACTTCCGCATAAAAAGAAAAGCCGATTTCAGATTGGCAAGGGTGTTCTCAACCGTAACAATGCGATAAACATCGCGCAGCTCCTCCTTAAGCTGCTCTTTACCGCCAAACTCCAAAGCAGCTTGACGGCGCGCTTCGTCCGGCTTCAGTCCCGCTGCGATCTTCTCCTCCGTCAATTTTTCGATATGAAACCGGATCTCGGAATCAAGCTGCCCGTCGTAAGCAGACCTGCGAAAAAGAGATTTCCACCAGTTCATAAACCGCTCCCGCTACTGCGCCGCTTTCAAAATCAGGCCCACCGCTTCCGCCAGCCGGTTCCAGTTGGATTCTTCTTCGGCAAGCTGCTTACGCCCTTTCGCAGACAGCTTGTAGAACTTAGCCTGTCGACCGTTATCCGATTCGCCCCAATCCGCCTGCAGCCAGCCGCGCTTTTCGAGTCGGTGCAAGGCCGGATACAGCGATCCCTGCTGCACATTCAACACTTCCTTGGAAATCTGCCGGATTCTCAGCGAAATACCATACCCATGAACCGGGCCAAGCGCCACAATCTTCAGAATGAGCATGTCCAAGGTGCCCTGCAGAAGATCCGATTTGTCCGTTGGCATAAGCCTCTCTATGTTGCTCTACATATAAATCCTAATATGTAGGATGTCAAGGAGAAAAGCTTTTCCGTAGCTGCTGAGATGATCGTAAGAGAAAGCGAATGCCAAAAGTCGAGTTAATCGTTTCAGTAGTAGCAGCGGAAGGAAAAGCGGATGAATTGGGCGTGGAACTCCAGGCCATGCTGGCTCCGACACACGCCGAGCCCGGTTGCGAGTTCTACCGTTTATATGAATCCGAAACAACAGGACGATTCTTCTTCCATGAATTATGGGAAAACCAAGAAGCTCTCGACGCGCACAGAAAAACCCCTCATTTCCTGCATATGAAGCAGACGACGCAAGGTCTGCTTGCAAAACCAATGGAAGGCAACAAAGTAAAACAACTAAGCTGACGGTTCGATAACGTCATGTCTCACAACGTGCTGTCGGTAGTCAGCCTTCATAAAAGTTACGGAGATACTACAGCCGTCCAGGGTATCTCCTTCAATGTCAGAAGAAATGAAATTGTGGGACTCCTTGGGCCGAACGGAGCAGGGAAGACAACTACCCTCAACATGATCCTTGGCATTCTCCAGCCAAGTTCCGGAAGCATCAGCATCGAAGGCATCGACCTTGCCCACCGCCGCTCGCAAGCGCTCGAACGCACCAATTTCGCAGCCGTTTACGCCCCACTGCCCGGCAACTTGACGGTTTGTCAAAATTTACGAATTTTTGGCCTGATCTACGGGGTGAAAAAACTTTCGGAGCGCATCGAAATACTCATGGCGGAGTTCGACCTCGAAAAATTTCGCAACATGAAATGCGGCGTCCTTTCCTCCGGCGAGCAAACCCGCGTGTGCCTGGCGAAGGCTATGTTAAACAATCCGCAATTGCTCTTGCTGGATGAACCAACGGCCTCGCTCGATCCCGCCACGGCTCGCGATATTCGCGCAAAAATTCGCGCATTAGCCGCGCAAGGCATCGGAGGCGTGCTTTGGACCTCACACAACATGTACGAAGTGGAAGAAGTCTGCGATCGCGTGTTGTTCCTGTCTCGTGGCAAGATCCTGCTCGAAGGAAATCCAAGAAGCCTGCCTCAGGAACATGGCAGGGAAACGCTCGAGGAACTTTTCATTGCCGTCGCGCGCGAACCCTTAGCGCTGGAGACCCGCTAGGGATGCACTCCAGCCGGATCGCCGCCATCGTCCTGCGCGTCTTCTATCTGTTGTGTGGAAGCCCAGCGCGCATTTTGCCGCTGTTCGTCTGGGTTGCCGTTGATATTGTGCTGTGGGGATTCATCACTAAGTATCTGAACAGCGTAACAGCATCCGGCTTCAACTTTGTGCCTGCGCTTCTGGGCGCTGTTCTCCTTTGGGATTTTTTCGGTCGTGTCATACAAGGAGTGACGACGGTGTTTTTCGAGGACGTGTGGTCTCGTAATTTCCTGAACGTGTTCGCGACACCGCTCTCGATCTCGGAATACCTCACAGGCCTGGTGCTCTCCAGCATCGCCACCAGTTCGGTCGGCCTCCTGGTCATGATGCTCCTGGCGGCAGGGGTCTTCGGCCTGTCATTTGTTACTTACGGCTTCCTGCTATTTCCGTTTCTTCTCGTGCTGTTTTTGTTTGGGATTGCGGCAGGCATCTTTGGTGTTGCGGTCGTGCTCCGCCTTGGTCCCGCGGCTGAATGGCTCATCTGGCCCATTCCCGCGCTCCTCTCGCCTTTTGTCGGCGTCTTCTACCCGCTTGCTACTTTGCCGCGCTGGATGCAAGATATCGCGCATATTCTGCCTCCGTCTTACGTGTTCGAGGGAATGCGAGTCGTTGTACAAGGCGGCTCGGTTTCAAGATTCAACCTGCTGCTGGGCGCATTTTTAGCGATACTGGATGTCCTGCTGGCAAGCTGGTTCTTTACGCGTGTCTATCGGCATGCAGTGCGCACCGGATTGATTGCCCGTTATAGCGCCGAGAGTATCAGCTAGACAAGTGAAAATACCGATACCGATAATTAACGATACAGTAAGCCATCCCGCATCATCTTGTCGGGCAGTACCGTGGTCTCTAAGTTCTGGGTGTTTGGGATCAACGGAATGGCTCACCGGCTTAAGAACGTGATCGGCAACACGAATTTACGGAAGCGGAGGACTATTTGCCGCCCTCGCCCCACTTCCACCGACTCTTAACCCGGTTTTCCGTTCGCTTGCTACTCAGAACCCGTTCTCAGCGACCTTTTTTGAGCAACAGCTACTATAGAGAATACCCATAAACATGATCAGTTCGACTGCGCCACAGCCTATTTTGTGCCCTGAAGGACCGTCACCGGTCCAGCATCTGAATAAAATCACCACAGCGGTGCTGGTTTTTCTCCATCTAGGAACCATTGCAGCCTTGTTTTGTTTTAGCTGGCTGAATCTGGCGGTGGCCGCTTTCCTGTATTGGATGACGATTGAGCTCGGAATCAGTTTGGGCTATCACCGGTTGCACACTCACCGTTCCTACAAAATTCCGTTGGCCTTGGAATACTTCTTTGCTGTCTGCGGCGCATTAACGCTCGAAGGCGGCCCCATCTTTTGGGTGGCCACTCATCGCCTCCACCACCAGCTCTCAGACCACGACGGCGATCCGCACTCGCCCAGAGATGGCGCGTGGTGGGCACACGTCGGCTGGATTTTAATAGGCGAAAGCAAGCACAACAACACTCGATTAATGGCAAAGTACGCGCCGGATCTCGCGAGGAAGCCCTTCTATGTATGGCTGAATAACTATCATTGGTTGCCGATTGTCGTGTTGTCAGCGATTCTGATCGCTATCGGTGGACTTCCACTATTCTTCTGGGGTGTCTGCCTGCGCATTGTTGTCGGCCTTCATTCCACTTGGTTAGTGAATTCGGCAACCCACATGTGGGGAAAACGCCGCTTTGCGACACGTGATGATTCTCGAAACAATTGGTGGGTCGCTTTGCTCACGTTTGGCGAAGGCTGGCATAATAACCATCATGCTCATCCTACTTCGGCGCGGCATGGCTTGGCGTGGTACGAATTTGATCCGTCCTGGCTGCTGATCAGGGCCATGAGGAAGTTCGGCGTTGCCAAGGGCGTTCAAATAGCCCGCTTGCCTGAGCAGGAAATCAAAGAAAAAGCCGTAGCTTAATTTACAAAATTGTCCTGGTCAGCAGATGAAACTCCCGTGCCGGCTAGGGCCACCGTTGCTTAGTTCTCCAGCTCACGATCGCCGGGACATGTGCGACATAATCAAAGCCAGCGCACCCGCCCCTAAACCTTGCACCAGCGTCGGATGCTCGGCATAGAAATGGCTCACTTGGTCGACGATAGAGGGGTTATTCTTCTCGGCTTGCTCTGCTAACTGATGAACCGCCTCTGGCGGCACCTGTTGCGCCTGCTCGGGAGTAACTTTCGAACCTCCACCTAGAAGCCCGCCTAAGCTGCCAAGAATGCCTCCTCCCAGTCCGGAGCAACGGCAGCGTTGGCGGCCGACGATGTCGTAATCGCTCTTCGCGGATCGGCCAACACGGCTGCGGTTGTGCCGCCGATGGTCGAGTTGGACC